>JAQUMB010000051.1 GCA_028718325.1 Patescibacteria group bacterium | reverse complement strand
AGCATCCGCCATTGGCAACCCGTCTTGGTGATATAGAGAATTCCGTTAACGATTTCGCGAAGCGGATAGTTTCGCGGTCTACCCCCCTTTTGGAGATCACGTACAATTTCAAGTACTGGACATAATAGCTGCCATTGCTCGTCAATTAAATTCGTCAAATACAGCCGCCAGTCCTTGTATGATTCAAAAGAAGCAACTAAACCAGTTTTTATTAGAATAGGAGTTCTGATAAAAAGGTGAGGTAGACCGATACAGCCTTGGTTCATAATAAAACCGTCTAGGAGCGAGGGTCGCCTTACCACACTTTATGATTATCTCGAACAGTTGTCTGGAACACCTCGGTGATTCCGTATACAAGAATGAGAATGTAAACTCAAGGTGATTACTCATGGTTAATAATGCTATCAAATTCAAGATGATTGGTGTCGATGTCGCTCCTAGGCTAAAAACATCGCAGCTTAACCGATCGTTTAGGTTTTTAAACAGCTTCTAAGAACTGCGTTTCACGCAACACGCTGTTAGGATTGGTTTTTCAGTTGGCTCTGGCGGCTGAAAGGAGTTGGCTCAAGTTAAGTGGCTTTAATCGCTTACCTGATGTGGTACGAGGGATAAAGTTTCAGGATGGTATAGCCGTTTTAGATGAAGCGAATGATAGTGAATATAAGCAGCAGAATCTCGCCACCTAATCCAATTGCCTATACACCAGATTTGACTATATCTCCTGATGCTGTTGGCGTTGTTGTTCTACGGCTACACCACTGGTGTCTTTTCCAGTCGTAAGTTGGAGAAAGCCACTTATGAGTCGATGGCTTTTAAATATCTCTGTGCCAACGAAAATCCAGATTACGATACCATCAACTGCTTTCGCAAGCGCTTCAACAAAGAGATTGAAGGCACCTCTCACTTTATTTGGCAGAGTTTTGTTATCGTTTCAATCGGCGGTTTGTTCTTGAGAATATGCTACCCCGACTATGTTACGTTGCGGCCAGAACGCCTCCTATGCCTATGCGGTTGCTGAAGATGGCTGAGGTTCATGGGTAATCAAATAAATTACTGTCTGAATATCGGGGTCCACTTTAAACATCAGTAGTTGAAAAGAACCTTATTAAAAGGCTTATTTAAACCTTTAACATCTTCATCATTCGCTTTAATTCCCTCATGTTTAACAGTTAGGATTGAAATTACTCATGTTATTTTGGTTATTCACTTGTGGCACGGAAATAGCTTAGTTCTGTAAGATCTTATTAAGAAGTTAATTAAATTTTAACCGAGAGAAATAACATGAAAAAACATTTCCATAAATTAGCAACATATACCGCATTGGTCTTAATTTCATCGATTCCTTTTCCCGTGGATGTTTTTGCAGGCGCTGAAAAAAAGCAAAACCCGACTATGTTGTCCAGTGTTGATAAAAGTACATCGGAAACAAAACTAAAAAATTCTGGCAGAAAAAGAACAGTACCTCTGAGTTGATTTTACTCATTTACGAAGGAATTTACAGCTATCCAATATGCCACATTTTCAAGACTACCTTTAGTCACTAGAATGTTGGCAACCCTTGTAAGCGCTCCCACTTTCTAAAGAATTAGGGTTTAGTCACCCTTCCACTCAATGCAGTTAGCAGTTTGGCCGCATTTTTTTAGCCTACCGACAAGGATCATGAAACAAAATTATCAAATAGACACAACTTGTCCCATTAATGATCAAGATTTGATCAGACAAATCGCTTTCCATGAAGCTGGCCATGCCACTGCCATTTATCTTTACAACAAACAAAAACAACTACCGCCAGTATTTTTTCAAATCACAATTAAAGCATTGGATCGTGCAAAAATCAGCTCTTTGAATATCGACCCGTTGACTCATGATCACTTTGTCCCCGTCGTTGAGAGCGGTAGCTTGATTGAGGATTTTCCTGTTGCATTGATTGAAAGTACCCATTATTTCTCAACTACTGAGCAAGATGCGTATCGAACCGCTTTTGAAGCGGATGTGATTAATTTGCTGATCGGACCTTTAGCTGAAGCAAAATATGTGGCTCTTCGTGATAATGAACAGTTTAATGCGCATCTGGTTAATATCAATGCCCTACGTTATTACGGCGGCACCTCTGATCTTGAAAATATTTATGAATATCTGGATGCTTTTATTGCCACTAAAAGTCAGCACGAAAAAAAGATGTCCGAGCTCTTTAACAAAGCTTTTCAATTTATAAGCTCGCCTATTCATTGGAAAGCCATTGAACGTTTGGCCGACTATATTCTTAACAATAGGGAGCACACTATTAGCTGTGAGGATGCGATTCTTGTGCTTGATAAAAGCATACGGGATGAATTTCTAGCGTTTTCTTTCGCTGATAATCTGTCCTCTTAAAATATTGTGACTCGCCTTTCGTACCCAACAAAATCGATAAACAACAGGAGGAAACAGCGTTATGAATGGCCAGTAACAATTATTATGACATTATTTTATTCTAATAATCTATTCTCATGATGGCTAAAAATGATGCTGAAAGTGATACTGGCGTTTGTCTTTGGTATGCGTAAAGAAGAAGTCTTCAAGCAACTGAATGCATTGCTTCAGCCGTTCAAC
>JAQUMB010000050.1 GCA_028718325.1 Patescibacteria group bacterium | reverse complement strand
GGTGCCGATATCTAGGCCAAAGTGATCGTTATTCCCTCCTAATATACTCATTTATATTTTCGAATTAGACTCGAATCCCCCTTCCTATATTCATTATAGAGTTTGGTTTGAATTTTGCCAAGTTTTAGTTAGGTTTAAGGGGCTACTTCTCCGCCATCTGAATCGGTTGGATCGGTAACAGTAACCTCGGCCGGTGTGCAGGAGACCCACTGATTAGATAAGTAGCCTGCATTTCGAACCCAGGCATTATATCTTCCGGCGCTTGGCAGTGAATAATAGATTGAGGCTCCGCGCCCTAAAAGCTCTTCGGGCGTTGTGGAACCAACTATCTGGAATTTGTAGTCGAAGATGCTGGTTGGTAAGTTGACAGGAGTTACATTAACCGTAATTACCAAAGGAACCGGACCAGAGGCAGGGCTTACTGAGCAGGAAAGTCCTAGCGCGCTGGGCACACTGGCGTTAAAGGTAGCTGTCACTGTTTTGCTGGCATCCATTGTAACGAGACAAGTACTTGTGCCAGAACAACCGCCGCCACTCCAACCAGCAAAGGTTGAGTTGGTATCCGGTGTTGCGGTTAGTACCACCTGGGTGGTTTCAGGCCAGGTTTCAGAGCAATCTGAGCCACAATTTATACTTGTGCCAGTTACAGTGCCCGAACCAGTGCCATTTTTAGCAACTGTAAGAGTGTAATTTTTTATATATTGAGGTTGATAAGCGAATTCAAAGTGGATTGTTAGGCCATTATAGCCGGCCATATTTACACCCTGCCAATAGGAATCCGCAGCTTCTGAAACCCAGTTATTACAGCAATTCTCGTAGTATTTATATATGGGGCCGCTATTGGTAAACCAGGCGCTTGAAACGGGCTTGTAAGCAGCGACTGTGGCTGTTGAGGTGGCGGTGCAATTTGCAAGGAAACCAAGCTGATCTGTGCCACCGGCATTGTAGGTTTGCCCACTGTACATGTAGCCGTCGTTTTGAGCTAGTTTGTGTTCTCCAAATATCCTTCCCCAATAAACACAATCATGGCCATATACATCTAGTTGAGGGCTCGCTGCACTTGTTCCCGCTTGAAGGTAGAACTTTGCATTTGGCCAGCGTGTCCAGTTGACTCCATCGTTATTCAAAACGATGGTAGACAATAAAAACTGAGTTCTGTGGAGAGCACTAGGGCTTAGTGAACAATCTGCGTAGACGGTAGGAGTAACGCTTTCAAGAAAATCACCAAGACTAAATTGCTTGTCATCTACTCCTGTTATACCAAGACTAGAATAATATATTTTGACTTTGAATTTTTTTAATAGCGACTCATACCAAGATTCTTTATCCTGATATGCGCCCGTGCCTTTATCCTGGGCGTGAAATACCACATAGGCGACATCTTTCATGACGCCGTTCACGTTACCTTGTAGTACAAAAGGAGCAGAATAATCTTCCTTTTCTAGATTCTGGATAGAAGCCTTAAATCCTGTATACAGTGTAGGGTCAAAAAGGCTAATATCGTTAAGATATTCTTCTTTTGTTGTCTTGCCGGTTATATGGGGGGAGTATGGCGCAAACGCTTTATAGGAAATTTCTGGGTCGGACTCCAGGAGCTTATTTTCGTCTGCTATCGTACTGGTTCCGTTATCCAGTCTTTGAAAAGCGGCTGTTGCTTTTGCCTCGGCATAGGTTCTCTGGTTATTAATGCGAACAGGGTCACCGGCTCCGTCGATTTTTTCCTCTTCTTCGTAGGCGTAATATTTATCGAATCGATAGAATATATATTCACCACTGACCCAGCCAAATGTTTTGGCTTCTGTCTTTTCCTGGGTGATTGCCGCCCTCGTGTTTGCTCTCGATAATGTCTTTTGCTCTTCTGTTAAATCATTGTAATTAGAGGTTGGGGTGGCGGCATATTTGGCGTCAATCTCCTCCTCGGTAACTGTAATCGACTGGGATGTCGCGTCTTTTTCAACAATCAAAGTATCGATATAGGTATCTAAATAATATTTTTTTAGGTCATTGTCGTTTTTTATTTCCTCCCACTTTGATGGATTTTGGGAGGTCCCTGCGTTATCCTGGCTGTATAACCAGGCTTTGAAATCAGTAATCATAATGTCTTCACCATCAACAACAGCCACAACATCAGGGTTTTTTACAATCTCTTTATTAAAATACAGATAACCAAGTAGTCCAGCCGTCATTAACGTTACTAAGATAAGACCAACCACAAACCAAGCTCTTGGTTTGTTTTCAAAAAACTTTTTCATATTCCCCCCGAAGGTTATTTATTACTTATAATATTAGGCTTTGTAATTATTATGTCAAGCGTCATGCTTTATTCTACATACTAAATTCTATATACTAACGTAATGGGCCTTTCAATTGCTATAGTCGGTTTACCAAATGTGGGCAAAAGTACGCTGTTTAACGCCTTAACCAAAAATAAGGCGGAAGCTTCGAATTACCCCTTTTGCACTATTGATCCAAATACTGGGATTGTTCCAGTTCCTGACGAAAGATTGCCCAAACTAGCAAAGGCCGTAAATACCGAGAAGATTATCCCAGCGGTGGTGGAGTTTGTTGATATCGCGGGTATTGTGGCCGGAGCTTCTCAGGGAGAGGGGCTGGGGAATAAATTTTTGGCGAACATTCGCGAATGCGATGCTATTGCGGAGGTGGTTCGAGACTTCCACGACACTAACGTTA
>JAQUMB010000049.1 GCA_028718325.1 Patescibacteria group bacterium | reverse complement strand
TTCCTTGAACCCAATATATTCATGTTTCCGCATATACCGAATTGTGGAACGAAATTTTCGCCTGTCAAATTCATTGTTACTCAAGAATGGGGTTACATCCCAAAGTGAGCCGGCGGGCTTGTGCATAAGAATAGTGAGTCCGCATGCTGTCTTGAGTAAATCGAGGAGAAGTTGTTTTGTGGCTTCGTAACGGCGCTTATTGTTATGTTCTGCGTTCATCGTTCCTTGCTCGTTTTAATCTTGTTCATACTAATTAATCTAATTCTAGAGTAGTTCTAAATACTAGTATACAGAAAGCTGACAAAAAATGCGACCGCATTTATTGTCAGCTTTTGAGCACAGAAATTGGTAATTTGTAAAAAATAAATGCACTTGATTATTAGATTTAGATGAACTAGAATAATTCTAGCGAATAAAGAACTAATTCTGGAGGGAATTATGATGATGCCAAATTTGAAGAAGAAGGTTGCTCCAAACCCTGTTACAGAGGAGAGCTTTTTTCTAGAAGATACAGTACTAACAAACGACTGGATGGGTATGCCCGAGGGATCCACGCTCGAAGAAGAAGCGACTGTGGACGGACAACTCGCTGTTGATGTATACGAAACTGCTAAGGAGATCGTGGTCAAAGCACCTGTGGCAGGTGTTGACGGAGAAGACATCGACATTACTGTTACAGACGAAATGGTCATCATCCGAGGTGAACGAAAAGACGTCAAAGAAGTAGATAACGGCTCTTATCACTCACAAGAATGTTACTGGGGGTCTTTCTCTCGCAGTGTTTCCCTCCCACAAAAAGGCCTAGCCGATGAAGCGAAAGCATCATTTGCAAAAGGAATTTTGACAATCCGCATACCAAAGGCAGAGACAAACAAGCTTAGGAAGATAAAGGTAAATGCTGGCTAGCAAACACGGAAACCGCCCTTTGTGGCGGTTTTCTATTGTAGATATGAGTAAAGGTTTCTATAATCAAGATATGAAGAAAAGTATAAATTTAAAATTTTTAAAGATAATCTCTACTACCGGGTTGATGTTATCACCAAGTTTAATTTTTGCGGCAGATGGGTATCGTCTATTTCCCGACTTGCTTTGCAAAAGCGACGGTTCGGATGCTCTTACCTGTTTTGTCGCTCGCGTCTGGGCTTTTTCACAAACTGCAATTCTTGTTTTAGCTGTAGCTGGTTTCGTTATTGCAGGTATCATCTATATGACTAGCGCCGGGAATCCGAAACAAATAGAAATGACAAAAAAAATAATTATAGGTGCACTTTCCGCTATTGCTGTTATGATTCTTGGTAGATTTTTTCTGACTAATGTGGTGGGAGTACCATGGCTCTAGGATTTATTAATATTGTTTATGCGGCAGACACGATAACCCCAACAAAGGGCTGTACTGGGGGATTTTATACTAAAGGAATAATGAATGGTTTGCCTTGCGACCAACCATTATCAAATATTAATGACATAGTTATGTTTGTAAAAAATCTGACTCTTGGCTACATACTCCCCTTAGTAGGAACAATCTTTATAATTATGCTTATCATTGGCGGGATCCTATATATCACATCTCGCGGTAACCAACAACAAGTTGATAGGGGCAAAAAGACACTCACGACCGCGATTATTGGTCTTTTGATAATCATTCTTTCCTACACAATTATTGCCATTTTTACAAAAGTGATGGGCGGAAATGTTGGAACAATTAGCAACCCCTTAAACACTGGAACTGGTTATATTGAACCTATCAATAATACAAGTAGCCCCACTGGTACGGGTGGCGGAATGACAGATGGCGGAGATGATGGTGGCAGTGGCGGAGGCGGAGGAGCAAATTAACATGAATAAAATTAAAGTTAGCATATTGGGACTATATTTTTTCATTCCAACACAAATCCTAGCTGCACTGGGAGATAATGGACTAACCGAAAACACTAGAGACGCCTCGCTTGGAGATTTTCTTGTCTCAATTCAGAACTGGCTACTTGGATTTGTTGGGGCTTTGGCGGTTTTATTCATTGTTTATGGTGGATTTTTATACATGACCTCTGGGGGGAATCAACAGAAGGTAGATACCGCCAAGAAAACCCTAACCTATGCCATTGGGGGTCTAATAATTGTTATCTTGGCAGGGCTTATATTCAATATCATTACTGGTGATTTTTTGACTAGTATATTTGGTAACAAAACATTATCATATTAATGAAGGGGAAAATTTATGAAAAAAACGATTAATACGATGAGCTACGTCGGCTATACAATACTAATGACTCTTGGCAATAAAGCTTTCGCTGCAGAAACTGTAGAAATCATAGAGTCAGATGCGACTGTATCTGAAATAATCACCAAGATAACAGGCTGGGTTGTCACCCTTGTTGGTGCAATTGCAGTACTATTTATCGTTTGGGGAGGAGTTCAATACATTACAGCAAGTGGTAACAAAGACAAAGCAGAGTTGGCAAAAAAGACTATTACTTACGCTGTTATAGGCATCATAGTTGTGGTCCTAGCAAAAGTAATCATTTCACTCGTTACGGGTACAGCGGGAGAAATAGTCTCATAATAGTAACTAAAAAATATTTATAATTGGAGGAAAAATGAAACAAATAACAAAGATCAGTCTCGCAACCCTAGGTATGTTACCAGCAAGCGTATTTGCTGCTGATATACCTAGTGTAACTCCAGTCACGCCGACTGGTAACCTAGATGTAGCAAGCGTGCTATCAACGGTAATTTACTGGATACTAGGCCTATCCGGTGGAGTAGCAGTACTATTCCTCATCCTTGGTGGCTTACAATACATTACATCGTCTGGCAACAAGGACAAGGCAGAACAAGCCAAGCAGACTATTCTTTACGCAGTTATCGGTCTGATTGTAATTGCGCTTTCATTCGTCATCGTCGCTTTCGTTTCACAGAACGTTGGCAAAGTAACTCAGTAGAAACTCGTCATTCTGAACTCGTTTCAGAAACTAGAATCTAGAATCTGGAATTTTGAGGAGTCCTTCGGGGCTCCTTTATCGTTTGGA
>JAQUMB010000048.1 GCA_028718325.1 Patescibacteria group bacterium | reverse complement strand
CGGACGCCATCGCCCGCGTCATCGAAAGAAGGCTGGTGAACGACAAGATCGAGACCAAGGTCGAAGCCAAGGTTGCTGCCGCGGTCGACCAGATGAGCGAAGAGCTCTACAGCCAGGTTTCCAAGAGCGAAGAACAGCTTGAGCGCCATATCACCGGCAACATCGTCGGCGTCTGCCCCGATTGCGGCGGTGTGGTGCGGCACGAAGAAGGTTGTGTCAAGTGTTCTGCGTGCGGATACACGAAGTGTTGAGGGTCGAGGTTCATGACATCATAGGTTAGACACCGCAACATTCGGCAACAAAAAATCCTCAACGAAAGATCGTTGGGGATTTTTTTTGAGATTTGATCGAAGCCTATCTTCGATCAAGATTCATTTTAATAATTATAAAAACCAAGCGCCTTCTGTTGCTTAAGGGAGAGGAAATGTGCGAAACCAGTTTTTGTAAAAACATTTGTGAAATATTTTTTCATTTAAGCTTTGGGATATCGTTTCTTTCTTTAATGTTTTTTTTAATTGGAATAACATTGAGCTTCTGTTTTGGAAAGTGTTGCGGCGATTTTACACGTATTATTCAGAGAAACCTTGATAACTCTTTGAGGACTTTGCCAAGAGAATTTAGAAAGAAGTGGAGGAAAATTATTAATATTGGAGACAAACTGACTGGCCCCACTAAAATTCTTGGCTTTTTAGAGATTATCTTTTTTTATCTATGTTTATTTTTTAATACGATAGAGGGGATAGGTATATGGCTTGTTTTTAAGGTGGGGACAAAGTGGGAAACTTGGGCAAATGTAGTAAAGATTCCAGAAGAAATAGATTGCACAACAGCAGGAATTGACAATCTGAAGTATCTAGAATTACGTAATAAAATGGGGACTGTAATTATGCAAAAATTCCTTATAGGGACCCTGGGTAATATAATCTCAGCCGTAATTGGTTTTGTGGTATTTTGTTTGGGTGGATTTGTAATAACTTTATTGGATTAATACGTTAGAATATCTTTTTGTTGTGTTTTCGGCCCAGAGTTTAGTACCGGGTACCAATAACCTCTAGAATAAGTTACTAGGAGGAATGGAATGGGGCAGAAGGCAGAGAATTCAAATTTAGCATCAGAATTTTTTGTGATGTCGGTATTGTGTCGAATGGGCTTAAATCCGATTCTAACGTTGGGGAATAGAAAGGAAATTGATATACTTTTGCATTCAAAAAATAAAACTTATACTATTGACGTGAAGGGAATAAGAGACAAAACCAATTGGCCGATTGGTAATAAGTCGAAAATCGATGCAATCAAATCATTGAAGAATCACCTGTTTATTTTTGTATCATTTTTGAATAAATTTGATGACTCAACTGTTGGACCCGAGATATATATTGTTCCTTCTTGCGATGTAATGAATTTAAAAGTTTGGTGGGGCGCGAAGTACGATCAATATAGCATTATGTATAATGCGTTAAAGAGGAAATCTAAAAAATATGAAAATGCATGGCATTATTTAATGAATGGAGAGATTTAAACTAACTGTTGGTAAGATTAATCATATATGGTCTATTATCGAAGCTAAGCTCTGATAGAGTATTTCGTAAGATTAAGAAACATTAATATATAGAAAGATACTTATTGAATGAATTATTACAAAAAAGATTTGATTCGACACCGAGGGGTATATGCAGAATTGTCCAATATGTAATAACCAGCCAATAGAAATAGTTCACTTGCCAGAAACGGATTGTAAAAAAATTAAATGTATTCTATGTGGTAGTTTTATAATTTCAAATACTGCATTAGCCGATAGGACAATTGATAAAGTCTCCAAGGAAGATAGAATTTTATTTTCTGGTTACATCAGGGAGAATGACGAAAGAGGAAATATCTTAAAATTGCTTTCTGACGACATATTGAAAATACCAGAGAAGGTCGCTTCTTATAACAGATTGACCGTAGTAGATAAGCTAATAACATTAATAACTTATTTTGCGAGAACTTCAAAATACATCGGCCAGGAAGTCAAAATAGATTATCTAACAGAATTCACAAAATTTTTCTGTAAAGATGCAAATGAATTGAGAACATTACTTTCCTATCTTAAGGAAAGAGGTTATGTTAATTTTCTTGGTTCTTTAGGAAGCACAGTTCTTTCGACCGAATTGACAGTCGCCGGCTGGCAAGAATATGAAAATATAAAAGAACCGAATATTAATAGCAAAAAAGTATTTGTCGCGATGAGTTTTCAGAATTCCGCTATGAAAGAAATTTTTAATAGAGCAATATCAATTGCCTGTGAGGAGTGCGGTTTGAATGCCATCAGGATGGATTTGATTGAACACAACGAGAAGATTTGTGATGAGATTATTTCTGAAATAAAGGCATCGAGACTTTTGATTGCCGATTTCACAGGCCAAAGACAGAATGTCTATTTTGAAGCTGGCCTTGCATTAGGATTGGGAATCAAGGTGATTTGGCTTTGCAGGGATGTTGAAAAGGCCAAGTTGCATTTTGATACTCGGCAGTATAACCATATTTTCTGGAAAGATGCTGAAGATTTGCGTCTTCAATTAGTTAATAGAATAAAAGCAACTGTTCTTTAAGAGTATATAGGAGCCAAGAGGAGAAAAGGAAGTTGTAGTGAGGTTTGATCGAAGCCGAGCTACGATCAAAAGGATCAAGAGTTCTAAATAAAATCAAGAGTTTGTAGATTGTTTCTGTTTAGCTAAACCTTTTGGTTGAGCAAGTTTCAGCTTTTAATTAGGAAGATGACTGACTAAGCACCGGGTACCAATAACCCCTTGTCATAATTAGATTTCCGGCGGAAGTGTCCCTTAAGAGGCAAAGGATATGCCACCAAAAGCCGTTAAGACAATCCGGGATTTGATATTTTGGGAATATGCGAAGCTGATTTCGGGGTCGGCGCTTGGCGACCGCAAGAATTTTGGCTTTATCATGAGCTCGTTTAAGAAGCTGCAGCTGGGTGAGATGAAGTGGTCGCAGGTCCTGCGTGAAGACCTGCACATGGACCCAACGAAGTGCATCTATTGCGGCGCGACAGCGGATTTGAGCAATGATCATATTGTCGCCAAGCGCGAATG
>JAQUMB010000047.1 GCA_028718325.1 Patescibacteria group bacterium | reverse complement strand
ATACAAGAAGACAATTTTAGTTATTGCCGTTTGTTTACTTATACTTATTACAATGAATGTTTTTTCCAAAACTCAAAAGGTCGAATCTGGTCAAGATAACAAGCTAGCCCCACCTTCTAGCCTCAAGAAAACGATTAAAGAAAATGCGGTAAAATATCATCCCAAATTTGATTGGTTAACCAAAAATCCTTACGAGATGACCTTGACTGCCGAGTCGGCTATTGCAATTGATCAAAACACAGGACAGGTTCTCTATGCAAAAAACGTCCATAAAAAACTACCTCCTGCAAGTATTACCAAAGTCCTGACTTTAATAACAGTTTTGGAAAATATGAAAACTGATAAACTTTGTACGGTTTCACAACGAGCAGCAGATACTCAACCAAATAAAATCGTCATGAAGCCAGGCGAGAAAATGAAGGTAGACGATCTACTGTACGGTTTGACAATGATCTCTGCCAATGACGCAGCCGAGGTTTTGGCTGAATGTTACGATGGGGGAAGAGATAAATTCATCGCTAAAATGAATGATAAGATAAAGATGCTTGGCTTAAGCGACAGCATTTTTAAAGATCCAAATGGTTTAAATGATGTTGATCAGGTTTCAAGTGCCTATGATTTGGGAACAGTTACACGATATGGTTTGCTAACCCAACCAAGCTTTTTAGAACATCTTGGGAAAAAAGGAGACTACAGCGTATATCCCAGTGATCACAATGAATCTCATTCTTGGTACCAAATAAGCAATCTCTTGTCTACTTACCCCGGAATGGTAGGTGCCAAAACGGGATATACTTACATTGCAAAAAATACCTATATCGGAATAGCCAAGCGTGACGGGAGAGAAATAATCATAGTATATTTCGCAGCTCAGACCACCACAAGTGATGCAACTGCTTTGCTGGATTATGGCTTTTCCGTCAAGCCAAACATATAATTGAAAGATTAATTGTTGTACAATTGTTTTGGAGGGTTTTGAATGTCTCTATATTTTGTTGTAGGTACTGTTTTAGTTTCGGTCTCCATAATACTTATCCTTTTTTTAAAGTCGAGAAAAGAAAGAGTAGAGCTAAAGTCGCTGCGAGATTTGAAATCATCTTTGGCGGCAAATGAGAGCAAAGAAAGCGCACTGCTTTTAAGTATTGCTGATGGTGTTTATATGGTTGATACAGAGAGAAATTTAACGATGTTCAATCCCGCTGCCGAAGAGATGACAGGCTGGACCAAAGAAGAAGCTGTTGGTTTAAAGTGTTGGACAGTTTTAAACCTGAAAAATGAACAAGACGACAGTATTTGTCAAAACGATTGTCCGGCAAAAAAAGTTTGGACCAGCGGAGAGAATATAGTTCGTGATGACACCTGTTTCATCAGACATCGCGGAGCAAAAAGTGTTCAGGTTTCCAGCTCATATGCCCCGATCAGAAATAGTAATGGCGATTATAGCGGGGCAATCTGTGTTTTCCGTGATATTACGGAGAAAAAAGAGGTCGAGAGACAAAGAAACGAATTTGTCTCCACAGCGTCGCATGAATTGAGAACGCCAATCACGGCCCTAGAAGGTTACATATCCCTGGCCGAAAATGGCAAAATATGTCAAATTGATGAAAAAGCACATGAGTATCTTGACAAAGCGCATCAAACCGCTCTTGGCATGTCAGATTTGGTAAAAAATTTATTAACTATCACAAAAATTGAAGATGCCAAAATTCAAATCAGTGTGGGAGACTTCAGCATTCATGATTTAGCAGGGGAGACTGTTGAAGTTTTGCAGCCCTTTGCAAAAGAAAAAAATCTTTATTTAAAATTAAATGAAGTAGAAAACCAAGAAATCAAAGGAGAAAAGGCGATAGGTCGATCTTTAAATGTTCGTGCAGATCGAGAAAAAATAAGGGAGGTTTTATATAACTTAATTGAAAATGGCTTGAAATTTACCACTACCGGGGGAGTAAGTATTTCTATCAATTATGACAAGGATTTTTCAACCGTTACAGTTTCAGATACCGGCATGGGAATATCTTCTGATGGGCAGCAACATATTTTCGAAAAGTTTTATCGCGTAGATAATACGGCTACTAGGGAAGCGGGGGGGACAGGCTTGGGGCTATTTATTACCAGATCCTTAGTCGAAATGTCAGGAGGTAGAATCTGGCTTGAAAGCCAAGTGGGCAAGGGGACAAAATTTTATTTTACTTTACCAAGAAGTATTGACTAAACTATAAACAAATGTATATTATTAAATTAGTAGAAAAGGAAATAGTGAAATGGCAAAATTATTACTTGTAGAAGATGATATGGCTTTGCGTGATATCTATTCAACGCGTTTTTTGGCTGAAGGTTATGAAGTAGTTACAGCTTCAGATGGAGAACAAGCGTTGACGGTTGCCGTAAAGGAAAAACCTGACTTGATTTTGCTTGATGTTATGATGCCAAAAATAAGCGGTTTTGACGTTTTAGATATCTTACGCACAACACCAGAAACCAAGGACTGCAAGATTGTTATTATGACAGCTCTGTCACAGCCAGCCGATGTTGAGAAAGGGAAAATGCTCGGTGCAGATGAATATTTGGTCAAATCACAGGTCACTTTGACTGACGTTGTAGAAAAAATAAATTCAGTTTTAAAAAAATAAATCTTTACTTTACAAAAACCCGCAGTGTTAGCTGCGGGTTTTTGTTTACCTAAAAGAGATATTTAGCTATAATTGTTATGAAAAGAGGAATTATGGCAAAAACTGAAATTATATCTCTCAATGATAAAGTTAATAATAAGGTTACATTTGAAGGATGGATTGACAGCATTCGAGACCACGGCAACCTTATTTTTTTAGATATAAGAGATCGCTCTGGTACCGTGCAGGTTGTTATTTTTGATAAGAAACTAATCAAAATAGCCTCAGAATTTAACCCAGAAGACTTAATCAGCGTTACCGGCAAAGTACAAAGAAGACCGGAAAAATTAATAAACACTGATATCGTTACTGGCAAAATTGAAGTAGCCGGTGATGCGCTTTTTATAATTTCAAAATCAAAGCAGCTGCCCTTTGAAATTAATCAAAGTACCGAAGGAATCTCAGAAACATTACGTCTAAAATATCGGTATCTTGACCTTAGAAATAAAAGAATGAAAAACAATCTTTTTATTAGACACCGTGTATTCCAGTTTCTGCGTGATTATTTAAATACTCAAGACTTTTGGGAAATCGAAACTCCAAGCTTAACTAAAGGAACACCAGAGGGTGCCAGAGAATATATTGTGCCGTCTAGGTTACAAGAGGGTAAATTTTATGTTCTAACTCAATCCCCACAACAGTTTAAGCAGCTCTTGATGGTCGGCGGTATAGAAAAATAT
>JAQUMB010000046.1 GCA_028718325.1 Patescibacteria group bacterium | reverse complement strand
AGATACAGCTTTTACCCATGCCTCGAGCAACAACAGCCGCGTGTGAGGTCATTCCTCCTCGGGCAGTAAGAATCCCTTGTGCCGCATTCATCCCGATTAAATCCTCGGGTGATGTCTCGATCCTAACCAAAATGACTTTATGTCCTTCTTCAGCCATATCATGTGCTTTTTCGGCGTCAAAGACGATTTCGCCGACAGCGGCACCCGGAGAAGCAGGAAGACCAACAACCAGTGGGACAGAATCTTTTTCGGCTTTTGGGTCTAGTGTTGGATGAAGAAGTTGATCCAACTGGGCTGCATCAAGCCTCGAGATAGCTTCTTTTTCGTTTATTAAACCTTCTTTTACCATATCGACTGCAACTTTTAATGCCGCTGCTGCCGTTCTTTTGCCATTTCTAGTTTGCAGCATATATAGTTTGCCTTCCTGTATCGTAAACTCCATATCCTGCATATCTTTGAAATGTTTCTCGAGCTTGAGCCTGATATCATTGAGTTCTTTATAGGTTTGAGGCATTTCTTTTTTTAGATCATCCATATTTTTTGGTGTTCTCACTCCGGCAACTACGTCTTCTCCCTGTGCATTCATCAGATATTCGCCATAGAAAATATTTTCGCCAGTGGATGGATTGCGAGAAAAACAAACACCCGAACCGCAATCATTTCCCATGTTACCAAAAACCATTGCCTGGATATTTACGGCTGTACCAAGTAAACCGTGGATATTATTCAGTCTACGGTACAAAACAGCTCGACTATTATTCCAAGAGCCAAAAACGGCAGCTACAGCAAGCATTAACTGCTCAAAAGGATTATCAGGGAATAATTTTCCTGTTTCAGCCTTTGTTATTGTTTTGAATATTTCACTCAACTCTCTTAGGTCGTTGGCTGTAAGCTGAGTGTCAAAGTTAACTTTCTTTTCTTTCTTAAAATCCTCCAAGGCGTCAGAATATTTTTCGGCAGGAACTTCCATCACCACATCAGAAAACATTTGGATAAATCTTCTATACGAATCCCAGGCGAAACGATCATTGCCAGTTTTTTTGATTATCCCATCAACAACTTTATCGTTAAGCCCCAAATTTAAAACTGTATCCATCATTCCAGGCATAGAAGAGGCTGCACCAGAGCGGACTGACAAAAGCAGGGGATTATCATTATCACCGAGTTTCGATTTCATTGCTTTCTCTAATTTTTCAACATTTACCTTGATTTCTTGGATAAGTTCCTCTGGTATTCTTTTGCCAGATTTATAATATTCATCACAGGTTTCAGTAGTAATAGTAAAGCCCGGAGGGATAGGTAATTTCATGTTGGTCATTTCTGCTAGATTTGCTCCCTTACCTCCTAAAAGCTCTTTCATTTCTTTTTTGCCTTCATCAAAGAAGTACACGTACTTTCTTGCCATTTTTTCTCCTTTTTAATCCTCAAAATAAATTACCCGGGGCGGGCAACTTTAATATTCTAGCAAAATATATTTGAGATTGGAAGGTTATCATTATACGAAGCTAGTAGCTCCGCCCTGAATACTTTATTGGATCTAATTAGTAAATGTGCCAAACGACTTGACTTATTAGGTAATATATAGTATAAGTATCTTTCAGTTGAGAATATTATGAAATCAATTTATTTGCTGGCCGGATTTACTATCGTATTAATCATAGTGATTTTTAGTATTTTATATTTCCAGGGTCAAAACATCAAAAAAGATGATAACCAGGTTAAGCCTACCGTTATAAATGATTATGCAAATAGTTCTGCTACGGTCAGTTACATGGCAGAGGGCGAAGTTAATGCCGACGAATTGCATCGTTCTATCAAAATTACCGTATCAAAAGATAGCCGTACAATAGAAATTTTGGCAGGTTTTCAGTATATAGCTATCAATTCAAAATCTTACAGAAATACCGTGGAGGCATATGAACCTTTCTTAGCTTCCTTGCAAGTTGCTGGTTTTGCCAAGGAAAAATCAAACCCGAAAATCTCTAGCCCGGAAGGAAGATGCCCTCTAGGTAATAAGTATTTTTTTACCTCTACAAGTATCCCCAATATCCCAAATAATCTCTGGACCGCAAATTGTTCAGGAATGGGAACTTTTGGTGGAAATCTTAGCACTATACAGCAGTTATTCCAAAAACAGATTCCAGACTACAGCAAAATCACTTCTGGGGTAACTTTATAAGATATATTCGCTAGCTAGCAAATAGCTTTACATATTTTACTGTCATCTATTATGATGTATTCATAAAGAAAGGGGGTGAAATATGCCTAGCAAAGTAAATACAGCACGGATTTGTTTATTGATAGAAGCATGGCTATATGCGTTACTGGCTGTTTTTTTTGTTGTTACCTTTTTGCTAGTATCTCTTGGGATCGGTCTTTCTAGCCAAGAAGGTTCGGGTGTAGGCGCTGTCATCTTTGGTAGTGTTGGCCTCTTTATTGCTGTGGTGCTGGCCGCTTTTGCGGTATTGATGTTTTTGACCGCCAAGGGAGTAAAAGAAAAAAAGAATTGGGCAAAGATTGTCGGTATTGTACTAGCTGTTTTGAACCTACCAAATTTTCCATTAGGGACAATCATTGGCATTCTAATCTTGATAGGGCTTCTTGATGAGCAAGCCGCTGTTTGGTTCGGACCAAAAGAATGATGATTACTCTTTTATAAAAAGACTCAAGATAACCTCTTGAGTCTTTTTATTTTAATATCTTCATAATATTAATCATTTCTGATAAAATATCCCTATAGAAGGAGTTTAATATGAGCACTGAAGAAATCGGACAGGTTTTTGTCTGTCAGGTGTGCGGTAATGAAGTAACCATAACCAGAGTTGGTGAAGGCACGCTGACTTGCTGCGGAAAGCCAATGCTCCTAAAAGAAGAGTAAAAAATGGCAAAAACAAAAAAGAAACCAAAAAAAATAGACCTAGGGCACATATTTATACCACATAAGCATAATGACTTTCGACCTCATGCTTTTCGTCATAGGATGCTAACTCTGTACTCATTTTTACTACTTTCGTCCCAAGTTTTATTGGGGGTTACTTATATCTCCGGTCCATCTCTAGCTTCGGAAAATCTTGACACCATGAAACAAAATATTATATCCCTGACTAACCAGGAACGGAAAAAGGCAAGCGTTAACGTTTTAACTGAAAACCCTCAACTAGATCAGGCTGCTAAGGCAAAATTAGAGGACATGTTCGCCCATAATTATTGGGATCATGTTTCCCCGAGCGGAAAGCAAGCTTGGGACTTTATTAATGCTACGACCTATCGGTACTCCTATGCTGGAGAGAATTTAGCTCGTGGATTTGTAGATTCAACTTCCACTGTTTCTGCTTGGATGGCCAGTCCATCACATAAGAAAAATATATTAAA
>JAQUMB010000045.1 GCA_028718325.1 Patescibacteria group bacterium | reverse complement strand
AGAGGACATGTTCGCCCATAATTATTGGGATCATGTTTACCCGAGCGGAAAGCAAGCTTGGGCTTTATTAATGCTACGACCTATCGGTACTCCTATGCTGGAGAGAATTTAGCTCGTGGATTTGTAGATTCAACTTCCACTGTTTCTGCTTGGATGGCCAGTCCATCACATAAGAAAAATATATTAAATTCAAGCTACAACGATATCGGTTTGGCAGTCGGCCAAGGCAAAATAGATAACAAACCAACCATTTTGGTTGTTCAGGTCTTCGGTTCACCACAATCTACACTAGTAGCCAATAATAACAATGTGGTAGAGGGAGTTGATAAGACAAAAACCATGCCCGTACTGAGTCAAAAGAATATTACAATTCAGGAACGTTTACCATTCCTAATCTTTTGGTTGATCCTTTTTGCTCTAATAATATTTGATGGTCTTGCAGTTAGAAAGCTTGGATTGCATCGATCAAAGAAACATCTTTTTCAATTTAGGTCAGCTCTTTTAATTAACATTTTTGTTTTAATTATTTTGAGCCTTAATTATGTCTCAATCGCATAGCTTTTGGGCTTCAAAAAAAGATGATTTTCGAGTAAAATATATTAGTTGGTTTTTAATATGGGGAAAGAATGATTTATGAAGTAATAATTATTGGTGGTGGACCAGCCGGTCTGTCAGCAGCCGTTTATGCAGCTCGATATAAAATTAATTTCGCTATTGTCGCTCCTATGTGGGGTGGTTTTGTAAATGAAGCTCATTCTGTTGAAAATTGGTTAGGGGATAAAAGTATTTCCGGTCAAGATCTTGTGAATAGATTTCTTGATCATGTCAAAAGCTTAAAATCACCGATGATTACTGCCAATGTTCAAGCGATTGAAAAGACAAAAAGCGGATTTGAAATCATTACGCATGACAATAGATATAAAGCAAAAAAAGTAATTTTAGCGCTAGGAACTGAGAGAAATAAATTAGGGATAAACGGTGAGGAAGAATTTTTGGGAAAAGGAGTTTCATATTGTGCTACCTGCGACGGATTTTTCTTTCGTGACAAAACCGTGGCCGTTGTCGGTAGTGGGGATGCTGCCTGTACCGGAGCCACCTTTCTTTCAGATGTAGCAAAGAAAGTTTATTTGATTTACAGAAGCCCTAGTTTAAAGGCTGAGCCTATCTGGATCGACAAAGTCAACACTACTGACAATATTGAATGTCTGCCCGATACAAGATTAAAAGAAATCGCCGGCAAAGACAAAGTAGAAAAAATTGTTTTTGAGGACAACACCGAGCTTGCAGTTGATGGAGTTTTTATAGAAGTCGGTTCAACGCCTACAAACTTTATTACCCAAAGGCTAGGCTTAGAGGTTGACAATAAAGGATATATCGCAGTTGACAGTGACCAAAAAACATCCATAGAAGGAATCTATGCAGCCGGGGATATTACTACCAATTCTAGCAAATTCAAACAAATTATAGTTGCCGCTTCCGAAGGGGCAGTTGCTGTGTATAACGCCTATATTGACCTAAAGAAATAATTTAACATTTTGCTTTATTTAAGGCTTTTATTTATCATTTAAGCACAAAAAATGTTATTTTGTGCTTGACAAGAATAATATCAAGGTTCATGCTTGTCATAGTGGGCGATAAATTAAGCACACAAATCTCTTACGAGAGGAGGTGGATAAAATGTCAGAAGCATATTGCGTTAAATGTAAAGCAAAGAGAGACATGAAGGATGCACAGGAAGTAACTATGAAAAATGGTCGTAAGGCTGATAAGGGTGTTTGCCCAGTCTGTGGCACCGGCATGTACAAGATTAAAGGTAAATAATTATCTAGAAACATAAAATAATCCCTCGAGAAGTCGGGGGATTATTTTTATTGAATACTATAATAAAAGTTTGATATAATTTTCAAAAGAAATAACAACGTAAGAAAGGAGAAGAAATGTTTGACGATGAAGCAACTGAAGAAGTACAACCAGAAGAAGAGTTAGCAAAGAAACCAGAATTTGGGTTAGAAGAAGCAGGAGAGAACGCTGCTCCTGGAATGGAAGTGGATCCTGAAGCAGAAGCTTCAGAAGAGCCTGAAGAAGAAGTCTAAGTTATAAATAAAACAGCCCTACGGGGCTGTTTTATTGTATTGAAAATAAGGCGTTACTCTGCTACAATTTCCAGGCTAAAAACTTATTAAATATCAACAGGGTCCCATCGTCTAGGGGTTAGGACGCCAGGTTCTCATCCTGGTAACAGGGGTTCGAATCCCCTTGGGACTGCCATGAAAGTATCTCACTGTAAGGTGGGATTTTTCATTGTTGATATTAGGGTATGAGAACTCCTGAGTATTAACCATGCTTGACCAGGGACACTGATAAAACTTATTTTTGTATTTATTAAACATTGATAAATCATATGTTAAAATTAGAAGTAATATATGCTATCAAAAAAGGTTATCATCGTTTTTTTAGTTTCAGTTTTTTTTGCATTTTTAACTTTCCTATATTCCAGAATTGACTTTTCTCAAATTCATTCTACTTTAGACATTATAAAAATTGGCCTGCCTCAGCTCAAAGTCATTATTTTTAACAATGATTTTTTTAAACAAATCCCGATGTTACCAGTGCTTCTCAGTTGGACAATAATCGGAATTATAGTTTATCTCATATACTATTCTGTTCAGTTGGTTTACAACAATCTTCGAAATTGGACCGTTATCGAATTTTTCTTCCACAGAGCCGAAGTAAAGGAAGCCTTTGACATTTGGCATTTTTCTATAAGAATGGTGTTACATTTTGCTGTTTTGTTGCTGTACACCGCCTTTTTGGTGCTATTAGTCTTTATTCTCTATAAATGTTCAGCAATTTTCTCGTTGAAATTGATTTCAGGATCATTTGGGAATATAAATATAATCAACTTCTTGTTGGACGGGGGTATGGTTTTCGTTATTTGGATATTCTTTTTTTCTTGTTTCACCGGTCTCTTGTACTTATTAAACAAGGTTATGACTATAGAAAAGCTTGATGAAGAGCATATCGTAGTTAGTTAGCAACTCACTTGAAATGGCTGAAAAACTATATTAAGCTTTTTGAGGTTATCCTCAAAAGCCAGGACATCATTTTACAGATCACTTATGTTAACAAAATTTAAAAAAATTCTAATTAGATACAAGAAGACAATTTTAGTTATTGCCGTTTGTTTACTTATACTTATTACAATGAATGTTTTTTCCAAAACTCAAAAGGTCGAATCTGGTCAAGATAACAAGCTAGCCCCACCTTCTAGCCTCAAAAAAACGATTAAAGAAAATCTAAAAATTGCATCGACTTGCTGTTGGGTATAAGTCGCGAACAAAGCCTGGCTCCGTTTAACCCGGGTAATTAACTGTTCCAGCTCC
>JAQUMB010000044.1 GCA_028718325.1 Patescibacteria group bacterium | reverse complement strand
CCAGCTTTTGACACTTTATATAACCCCTGTTGTGTTCTATTATATGGATAAATTCAGGCAAAAGGTGGGCAGCTGGTTTAACTAAAAAGCCGACCCAAAAGGGGCCGGCTTTGTTGTAACCCATAACAGGGGACTTTACCTTGTTCTGAAAATGACCGAATACAGGTTTCTGCCTCTTTTGCTATTTCTCCGGTGACTATTCGGAATCTATACTTGGGAGTCCAAACTATATGATCTTGGCAATACCATATCGTTTATGATTATTTTACGAAATCGACTCACTTGTTGCGTCTTCCCTATAGTTATCGGGACAACTCAGGTTTGGATGTAACATAAGTATCCACCTTAGTTTCCCCTATTGAAATTCACCCAAGGTAACTTCTACCGATTCTATTATATTTTCCAATCGGCTATTTTGGAAAGCCCTGAAGGAGGGTGTTTATGTATGTCCGGTTATACAACTGGCAGATTTATTTTCGAACGATGATCTCACCCTTTGCCTTAAGCTTACCACCACTTGTTTCAATACTATATGCAAATTTACCAGGCTTGGGGAAAACAAGACTGGAAGTAGCTCCCCATGGCATGAAGGTAGTAACAAAACAGGACCTCTCATCCAAATTAAAATCTTTTGGATTAAGGACTAAATCCTTACATACCTTTCCTTCCTCAAATATGACTTTAACCTCCTCCGTTGCACCGTTCAACCATATAACAATTGTGTTTTTGTCAATTTCCAAAACTTTTGGAACGATGCTCAGACCGGTAGCCTTATGGGTAATAATAGATCCCTCTGGAGTTCTGGTCAGTGGAGGCACAGGTTCAATTTTCACCAGTTTTGCATCAGCGGCGAAAGCTATGCACTGATATCCCATAAGCAGACTTAATGTGAGGATCAAAACAGTGCTAAAGAAAACCATATATCCTTTTCTTTTCATTTTTAAATCTCCTTTTCATTTTTGATTCTAAAAATGTTCATTAATTCTGTTGGGAAACGCCTTTCACAGAACAACTTTAATTGACTACATCATTACAATCTTTTTACTTTCTTCCGGAAAGATCACTTTCGCGGAAGAAAGTATTTTAAAATTAATGTAAAACCGAATGGAATGGAATAAGGTCAATCTTGTATTCTGATAAAAAAACGCCGGTATGATTTATCAAACATTTATGTAGATTCTATTTCGATAGGAATCATAAAAGTTGCAGCGTCAAAATTATTTGGCACAAGTAAATACATGTTATTCGCTGATAATATGGGGTGATGAACCCATAGATATTGAGTTATTATCAGGTTATAAATCAATAAGTAATTTTAAATAAAGTCGTGTGGTGAAATGTAAAGCAAAAAATTAAATTTTTTTATGTTCAAAAAGACAACAGTTACCCTTAAAGAAATTAGACATTTTTTTTAAAATCTAATTTCTTGAAAAAATGTTCTTTGAAAAATAGGTTAGGCACCTCCTTTCTTGCTTATAAACTTTTGTCATAAAGTTGCTTCTTTGAAAGCAGACCAAAGACCAACCTTACAAGTTTACGAGCGGATAGCACAAGAGCCCTCTTATGTTTATGCTTAGGGACCTCGTGGTATTTTTTGTTGTAATACGCCTTATACTCCTCATTGTGCACCCTCATTGAGTTGGCAGCTTCAACAAGGTAATAGCGCAGGTAGCTATTACCTTTGCCTGTAAGGCGTGTTTCTTCGGCTTTAAAATTTCCGGACTGAGTAATTTTCCAGGTCAACCCTGCGTATTTTGCTAATTTACTATCAGAAGCAAAACGCGAGATATCTCCAATTTCAGCATAAATGCCGGCAGCAAAGACAGGCCCGATTCCATTAACAGATGTTAATGTATTAGGGAATGCTTCAAATTCTTGCTGGATAGCTTCATTGAGCTGTTTAAGAGATTCCTTAAGGGCTCTAATAGTTCGATAAGTACTTGCGAGAATGATATCAACAGATTTAGCTAAAGTTGGTCTTAATCTGTAGGATTCTCTGATTGCACGTGTTAGAGCCTGGGCACAAGCCTCAGGATCTTTAATACGATTTTTACTTTTAACAATTATGAAGTGAGCAATATCTTCAAGGTTCATAGATGAAAGTTCTTCACAAGTAAAATCGTTAATAAGACTAATACTAGTATTGCCCATTGTGTCAGAGAAAATTTTCATATTGCCGAAGCGATTATATTTGAGGAAAAGATTTACCAAAAAAAACTGTGTTTCTCTTCTGATCGAATCGGCAATATGAAGGCGGTATCGAGTCAGTCGTTGCAGAGGCAGATGCCTTTGATGAGCTGTATAGGGTTCCGGCAGACGGCCAAAGCGGAGCCTGTCAGCAATCACAAATGAGTCCTGCGGATCAGTTTTATTGTCTTGCGTATAGGCTTTTTTGAAATTTTTAATCAATTTTGCATTTATACGAAAGACTGATAAATCAAACTGATTCAAATCAGCGTTTGACGCCAGAAAATCAACGATATGAAGATCATAAACGGAAGTAGATTCAGTTCCTATAAAGATTTCATCTGCCTTGATTATTTTGGCATTGTTAGTGATCATTTGTGCAAGTTTTTCTGCCCCCGGCAATGAATTTTCAAAGGTTTGAAAATTTCCAAGTTGTTTGCCTTTAGTGTCCATAAGACAAACAACGAGATTACTGGAGCTGACATCGATACCAACATAAAGAACAGACATAAATAACACCTCCTTTCCAGAGTAAGAGACTCTGAAGGTGAAAAAGGTTTTTATCCCTTATGTTCGCACACAGATGCGGCCTGGTATCAGAAATGACGTTAATATGGGTGCAACAGTTCTGCTTTTAAAATAACTGTAATATCAGCATCTGTTATCAGTGTGTGCGTAAGCATTCAAGTGTGCGTCTTCAGGGGGCCAGACTTTATGAAGCGGATACCCGCAGGGAGACTAAGGCCTAACCTTTTATCCTTTTGGGATGAAGCATAAGGGATAAAATCTTAAGATGCAATTAGATATATTGTCAGCGAAGTACAATTATAAATACTGTATCAAATGGCGCAGCCAGTTTATGCGCCGGTGAACATGAAACTATAAATTATCAAAGATCGGTTTGGTTAAAGAACCATTTTGCCAAATCAAATTTTAATTTTTATACCAGGAGAAAATCAATGAAACCAAAGGAACCCGTAGTGCTTCTGCAGGAAAACCGTGCATTACTTAATGAACATCATGTAAAATCGCTTTATCTTTTCGGTTTCGTTGTTCGTGAAGAGGAGGCTGTCCGTGCCGCATAGAAACTGGAAGTTTAGAATTCAAGACATGATGTGATCATATGGGAAACGATACGCGTGGATTTGCCTCCGTTGCCCGACCTGCTAAAAATGGTTCTTGAAGGTAGTCCAGATTACCAGTAACTTCAAGTATTCTTTCCCGAAATCAGAGCATTATCCGTTGCCCTCGCTGGTGTTTCCGTAAGCAAATTTCACGGCTTTTTCCATTTTATCAATTTCTTCATTCGATAGAAAATCAAAGTGGCTTGAGCGTTTTCGTGCGGAGAGCCGCCCATTGTTTTGAAGACAAGCGCGAATGAAGAGATCGATTTGCCGGTCTGGTATATCTACGATTTCCTGGATGGCTTTTTTTGTTTTGTCATAGTTAGC
>JAQUMB010000043.1 GCA_028718325.1 Patescibacteria group bacterium | reverse complement strand
CACGTCTATTTTTAAGTTTTTCAAACCACTTAATATAGCGCTCCGTTTGACGGATTTCTATCATGGCTTAAGTGTATCCCATAAGATACTTGATGTCAAGGTGAATTACAAATCGTGAAGAGTGAAATAAACAAAAATAGAAGTTTAGAGGCCTTAGCACTCCGTTTTCCTCCCCCCTCACCCCCTCCAGAGGGGGACAGTGAATGGTGAAGAGTGAAAATAAGTAATTAAGTTTTAAGTAGTTAAGTACGACACCGTGAAAAGTGAAGGGTGAATGGTCACCAAATCGTCTTCACTATCTTTGATTTTGTTATCTGTTCATCCCGTGTAATCAAGCATGCTTCATAGCGTATTGCCGTTGAAACGATTAATTTGTCGTGCATTTCCAGCGGTGCGTCGATACTTTCTGCTATTTTGAGCACATCGAGATCCAGCGCCGCTATTTCAAAGTTGGCCAACGCCTCTATTTTGGCGACTGTCGTCTTAAAATCAAGGTGTATCCGGCCTTTCTTGGCGATGAAAAGTACCTCGGCTAAAACAACCGTTGGAACTATTATCTGTCCTTCCTTAACTGTGCTCTCAAATGTCTTGAGTGCCTTTTTGCTCAGATGCTGGTCGTCGGTAAAATACCAAACAAGTGAATGGGTGTCTGTGACGTAAATCAACGTCATTTCTCCTTGTGCTCATAAGAGAAAATGGATTTTTTTGCCTCCAGGATTTGCGATTCCTCAATTTTTACATTCCCCCAAATACCTCTAAGCGAACCTCGTTTCGGCATCACTGTTGCTTTATTCGATAGTTCTGAACGTAAGGTGCGCACAATCCGGTAAAAACGAGGTATCAGTTCCTCAGGAAGGGCGTTTATTTCGCCAATTAATTTTTGTTTATAGGTTGTTGCCATACCAAAACTCCTTTTTGTTGTATATCTTTACCCTCGCATGCAAAGCATTTTATACTAATCTGCAGTCATCTGCAAGCATCAATTAATAGAAAAGCGTGAGGCGTGAAGAGTTAAAAGTGAATAGTTAAATGTTAAATTGTTAAATTGTGGAACTGTAAAAATGTTGTTCTGTGGAGCCGTTAAAGTGTTAAAATGTGGAACTGTAAAAATGTTAATCTGTGGAGCTGTTAAATTGTTAAATTGTGGAAATGTGGAATTGGGAAACTGTTGAAACCTCATTCAGGGTAGTTGTGATTTGTATAATGCGTTCAACTTATTTGAGATTTCATATATTATCAATCTTAGCCGCTCGTATTCTTGGTTTTCAATAAAACCTAAATCCCTGACTATAAGCAATTGCGAAGTGACTTCCATGAGTGAACTAAAGGCGATCTGATAAAAATGCGCTTTGTCTTTTTTGCTTGTTCTTGAACTTCCCTCAGCGATATTTGATGCAACCGATACTGCAGCTCTATTCATTTGAGAAGCGAGTCCAAATCGTTCTTCTCGCGGAAATGCTTCTGTAATCTTGTACAGTTTTACTGCAAATTCCTTTGCAAGTTTCCAGACATCTAGTTTCTCAAACGCAAAGAGGTAAGTCATCTTCTTCCCAAATCAACAACTAAACAATTACCCAATTCAACACTCATTGGCGCTTCGCGTCAAATCAAATCTGCGAAGGTTTTTTCCATTTTCCGGAAACGGGTTACGCCCAGCCAGAGGAAAAAGGCGATGATAACAAGACTGAGCAAGAAGCCGGGTAAGTAAATAGGGCTGTTGCCGCCAAGGATACACCAGCGGAAACCGTCGATGACACCCACCATGGGATTGAGGTTGTAAAGCAGTCGCCATTGCTCCGGCACAATCTTGCTGCTGAATCCTACAGGTGAAATGTAAAGACCGAACTGCACCACGAATGGGATGATATAACGAAAATCCCGATATTTCACATTGAGTGCGGTAATCCAGAGACCGGGGCCCAAGCTGGCCAGCAAGGCCAGGATGATGAAAAACGGCAGTAACAGCATGTGCCAGCCGGGTGCGAATTGATAATAGATCATCATTCCGATCAGGATAACGAAGCTAATGAGGAAATCGATGAAAGCGGTTACCAGCGTTGCCGCGGGTATGATCAGCCTGGGGAAGTAAACCTTACCGATCAGGTTGGCGTTGCCGATCAAACTATTAGACGATTCACTCAGTGCGTTGGAAAAAAGAGACCAGGGAAGCATGGCGGCAAAGACCATCAGGGCGTAAGGAGCGCTGCCGTCACTGGGAAGCTTGGCGATGCGGCCAAAAATAACGGTGAAGACGACCATAGTAAGAAAAGGTCTGATTATGGCCCAGAGAATCCCTATGATGGTCTGCTTGTAGCGTACGGAGATGTCGCGCCAGGCCAGAATGATAAAGAGCTCCCGATAGCGCCAAAGATCGGCCCAGTAGTTTTTCTCTGTGCGGCCGGGTTCAATGATGAGTACCGGTTCTTGTTCGTGTGTGAAAGATGAGTCAGTCATTTAATCAAATATGCCTAACATGATTAGTATTTTTACTGCAATCAGTCCAACCACTATTGGAAGGAGAATATCTCCGTATTTCTTAATTATATGAATTATTGAAAGAATAAATTTATTTTTAAAATGCATTTGTAATTTTTCTGTTAGTCTGGATACGCTGGTATGCTTACAGGACTATAATACCTTTTATGCCATTCCACAAATATTTTACCTTCTTCTTACCGTATTAAAGGTCTAAGTTAAGAAAAGACAGATTTAAGTAATTAAGGGTTAAGTAGTTAAGCACCATTTTAGAAGTTTGGATGCATTAGAAGTTTGGATGCTTTAAAAACATCCGTTCTACGTTCTAGGTTCAACAAAAAAAGTTCAAAGTTCTATGTTCTACGTTCTATGTTAAAGATTGCCACCCCGATTACATCGAGGGCAGGCTCAGTGCAAGGCACTCCTCGCAATGACATACAAAAACTGTGAATGGTGAAGGTTTAAACACCATGTGAATAGTGAAAGGATATAAGATTTCTCCACGGCACTACGTGCCTGGGATAATTCCCAATCCCGATAAATCGTGGATTGGATAATTCGTCTAACGTTTCAAACTTCATTCCATTCGTTTTCAACGAGACTCATTAAAGATTTAAGTAAAAAAAGTTCTATGTTCTATGTTGAAAAACATGTGAAAAGTAAAATGTTACTTTTTACGTTTTTTAATTTCCACATACAACTTTGCCGCCGATTTCCCGGCAAAAAGTTCATCTTTTACTTTAAGGTAATCAATTTTCTGCGACTGTGTTTCCCTGATGAAAATTGCCGCTTTGGTAATGCCCATCCGCGTTATGATCGTCTGAACTGCTTCACTTCTAACCTCCTCGCTGGAAGGAATCATTAATTTTTTAGCTGTCAGCATTGTCTGCCTCCTGTTGCAACACCTGCATGGTTAATTCCACCGGATTTATCACAACAATCTTTTTCGATCTCTTGTGCCCTCTTTGCCAAGCTATCGTTTAAAGTTTGGATCACACGGGCCTTTCGCAAGACAGAAGTAACGAAAATCTGCCTTTCTGAATAAGGGTTTCGTGAATTTTCATATATCAATACATCTGATGAAACAATCGAAATAATCCGCTTCTCAATTAGACCAAAGACTAAAAGCATAGCTGACGCTTCGAGAAAAATCCGGGGTTGCGATTGATCATCAAAAATCCTATTCAAAGCACTTGTATCAAGATAAATATTTAACATTTACTTTTATCTGCCTTTTCACAGTGTTCTTCTATCGCTTTCAAGTCGGTTTTTGCAGGACCGGCCCATATTACCATGATTCAATTTCTCGCTTCAGATCTTCTGCGGATATGGTTTCACCTTTTTCAACGGCTTCTTTTCCTTTTATAACCTTATCTAT
>JAQUMB010000042.1 GCA_028718325.1 Patescibacteria group bacterium | reverse complement strand
ACGGAGCTGAAATAGATATCCACGAGTTTTTCAGGAGTTTTTACTGCGGTGTCCTGTGATGTTTATGAAGTGATAGAAGGTAACATTGAATACTTATTACAGACAAAACCTGACAAAAGCGGAAAAGTCGATGCTATTTTGGTAGAGGCTGAAGCGGGAGACAAGGTTGTGGTCCCTCCTGGTTATGGGCATATCAGCATTAATGCTGGTAACGAGATAGTTGTTTCATCTAACCTGCAAAAAGCCGATTTGCCGGCTGGTGCGGATTATGATTTTTATCAAGAGCATGAAGGTGGCGCCTTTTATCGAACCGACAAAGGATTAGAACCAAACCCAAAATACAAAATCAACAAATTGCGGATCGTTAGACCTCTAGAAAAACCAGAATTTGGCCTCGAAAAAGATAAATCGTTATACCTGAGCTTCCTGGAAAATCCTGAAAAGTTTGACTATCTAAATAACCCGCAAAAATACGACTTTTTTGAACTTTTTGAAGATATCAAACTATAATTTTAACCTAAAATAAGCTATAATTGCCCTCACACGGTGGGGTCGCATAGTCTGGTCTAGTGCGCGCGCTTGGAAAGCGCGTAGGTGTGAAAACGCCTCGCGAGTTCGAATCTCGCCCCCACCGCCAAATGTGATATTATTATGTTATGGATTTTATTCGGCTAAAAAACAGCTTCAAATATGCCTGGACAGGGCTCAAGGAAAATTATAGAAAAGAGCAGAATTTTCGGATACAGCTATTGATGGGGTTGCTCGTAATCACCTGTGCTGTAGTTTTAAAAATAGACTGGCTGAGAATGTTTGCTTTAGTCATCACTATTGGAGTCGTATTGTCTTTTGAAACTATGAATTCCGCACTCGAAAGACATATTGATCGGATCTTGCCTCAAAAAGATGAAAAAATTGGCTTAGCTAAGGATATTTTAGCTGGAGCCGTTCTTGTCGCTGCTATCACCTCAATTATTGTCGGTATTATTGTATTTTATCAACCAATTGTGAGTTTACTTTAGGGGCGGGGCGGTATGAAAAAACCGATCAGCCTATACCTACTCATACTTTTATTAGGGTTTCTAAGTGTCGGGGCGCTTTATGGTGGTTGGAGCCTCATTACTGATCCGACCGGAGGCAATCTTCAGCTTCCTATCGATTTTATAAAAACGTCTACTTCCCCCTTCGCTGATTATCTAATACCTGGGATAATCTTGTTTACCCTCAATGGTCTCTTACCTTTGTTTATAATTTTTAGTTTGATTAAAAAACCTAAAATTAGTTTTCTGCAAAAGATAAACCCTTTTAAAAGTTATCATTGGGCATGGACGCTAAGTGGTGTTTTGGGTTTAGGATTAATTATTTGGATCGCTGTAGAAGTATATATTACGCAAATGTACTATCCTTCGTTACAGTTACCTTTTTTGGGACTTGGCTTGATAATCATACTTTTGGATTTGATGCCAAAAGTCAGAAGATACCTCGAAAAATAAATGAAAAAGTTTTTGACCGCATTTGATTTGAAAATTTTGGCGGTTGTTTTTATGATCATAGATCATTTTGCGTATTTTCTTCCCTCCTATCTACCAGGGAATCTAGCCTTGTATTTGCGCTATTCAGCCAGAATAGTCGCGCCAATTTTTATTTTCCTGGCTGTAGAAAGTTTTTTTCACACTAGAAACAAACAAAAATATCTCCTTCGGTTGTATCTGGCAGCTTTGGTTATGTTAGTCGGCAATATGATTATGGAGATGATAGTTAACAGTCAGTTCCATCCGACGTACCTAGTCGGTATCAGTCAAAACATCTTTTTGACGATTGCTATCGGAGTATCGATCGTTGCAGCCCTTGAATGGATGAAAAAAACGACTGGGTACCAACGAATACTGCCTTTTCTTGCAATATACTTCTTGTCAATCGCTGCATTGTTTGTAGAATCATCTTTTTATGGCCTATTTATGTTTTATGTCTTTTATTTTTTTAGGGGTAAAAAAATTATGTTTGTTGTTTATTCAATTTTGCCCATCGTGATGCTTGTCTGGCAATTAGTTCTATACCAAGGAAATTTTTGGTTTCATGACTTTCGTTGGTTTATTCTGGCTGCAATCCCTCTCCTGATGCTATACAACGGCGAAAAAGGGCATGGCTTAAAATACTTTTTCTACATCATTTACCCATTAAATATTTGGCTATTATATTATTTGTCATACGCTTTGTTGTCTAAGTAATACAATTATTAGGGAATAAAAAAAGACCTCACATGAGGTCTTTTTTTGATAAGACTATGCTCTTTGTTTCTTAAACAATCCCCAAACAGTCAAAGCTATTTCGCCCAGAGCAAACAAGAAGAAGACGAATAGGACTAATGGTCCGATAACTGGGATCAGTTGTAGAACAAAGGCAATGATAGCCCCAACGACGACTGCTTTCCAGTCTGCAGCATATGCGGTACTTTTATTGACCAGTTTCATTACAAGTGAGCCAATTGCCAATGGAGTCAAGATCCCGGCAGAAATTGCCATAAGAAGGTATATAAGGCCTAGGATGACGGCGAACGGAATGCCAATCAAAGTTATGAACAAGATAACTCCGATGATTGGTAACACAAATAAAGTGAAGGCTCCCCAACCAAGGTTTGGCCAAATACGTTTGTAGGTTTCATTTACAAAGTTTCGTGCGAACCTAGGAACCAGATACACTGCAATCAAAAGTACGATTAAAAGTACAATTGATTTTACAAACAAGCTCCAGTACCAAACTTGTTTGAAGTTGAAATTAAAGTCTGGGTTGGCTTGTTTCTTGTATTCCACACCACCTTTGATATTTTGTTCATTAGCGATGTTGGCTGTATTTGGTGATTTGTAAGTCAATTTACCAGCAATTAAAGCGGAATTTTCAACGGTGAGGTCTTTTACCGCTTCTATCTGAACAAAACCACCAATATCTCCACGTATAACAACTTTTGAAGCAGCGCCGATGCGAACATTACCCATGATTTTCCCATCCAGCTCGATAGTATTTCCTACTGCCAGGATATCACCAGTAACCAAACTTGATTTTTCTTGGACTATGATTTGACCAGCGGTTAAAAGATCCCCACCGACATTGCCCTGAACGACTATGTTTTGACCAATAGCGCGTACATTGTTTCCTGTGTTGCCTTTTATCGTAATCGAAGTCCCGGCCACATTAGTGCTACCTTCGACATTGCCGTCGACATTAACTGAGTTACCTGCAGCGGTTAAGTCACGCGAAACATTACCGTCTATGTTTACGGTTTGACTCGCGACATAAAGATTTTTAGGATTTTGGGACTTATCGATAGTTGCAGATGTTTCCTTGAATTGAATCTCTGCTGCTAGTGCAAAAGTAGGGGCAATTAGTAGCAATGAGATAATTGATATGTATATTTTTTTCATTTTTCACCTCCTTTCTTTGCTTATCTAACAGTAATATTATAGCACTGGTCAGTTCCCTTACAAAAGAAAGGGGCGCGCAGCCCCACAATGTTGTGGAGCGCGCGCCCTAGAACCACTCGTCGGTAGAGCGAAGTGATTCGTGTTGAGAGTAGGCGTAAAGCCTGAGGGAACCTTCTAGAAGGATTCCGCTTGCTTTACGACCTTTGCCACTCGGCGTTCAGGAGTTTGAGGCAGGACTTTTCGTCGAGTGATGTCTTGACCCGGATGGAGTGAATGAAATCTCCGAGATGAACATCCACACGGTAGCCTTTTCTGACCTTCTCGATCGACTCGACGTGATCGCCGGATTCCTCTGCCCTGGTTAGCCCACAATGGATGGCATTGGAGATCTCCTTGCGAAATGTCTTCAGCCGAAAGCAGAACACCTTGACTTTCTCGTCGACTTTTTGAGTGACAACGTTGCTTTTTGCCACGAAACCCCTCCAGTTCGTCGGCCGTTGTATATAGTAAGATAATATATATCAATATCCTTGGATTAGCAATGATATTTATAGAAAAGTAAAAGGCGCACGCCCGATCAACCTTGCGGTTGTTCGAATGTGCGCCCGGTGGGCAGGGTTGGTCAGAGGATCTTGTAGCAGCCCTTGTGGTGGACGTAGAAGAGCTCGGGAGGCATTATGCCATGGAAAAGCTCTGCAGCGTCGAACTGGTTGTGCAGCCGCAATGCCGTCTCGATGTCTCGAGTGAAGGAAGCAACCTCCCAGAACTCGATGAACATATCGAGAGAGCCATCACCAAAGATGGCCGGCACGATGATCCCTTGGAGGGAATCACGCAGGATATCTCCCACTTTTGGATCTTCGACACCGG
>JAQUMB010000041.1 GCA_028718325.1 Patescibacteria group bacterium | reverse complement strand
TTAAGACAATGACAATCATGATACTTAGATGAGAGATATCACTGATTGGTCTTTTATAAAAGTTAATCGTCTTGTGTTTGGCTTTGACCACCTGACCTTTGGCCTGGTGGGTAAAGAGGGAGGGATCAAGGTTTTTGACTTTTGAGGCCAAAAAACCAAACAAATTTATAGTAAGTTTAGATAGATAAAATATTTTATTTATGAGTCGCGACATTTCTTTGGTAATAGCTATAAGCTGTGTCTTAATGTCCGCCTCCAAAGTTACGCACACAAGTATATCTAATCATAATCTCCTTGTCAATGAGACAGACCTAGGTTATAATCGACACTTTTAACTTACAAAACATGCTATGTTTTGGTAAATTGAATAAGTAATATAGGAGTCAAATGGTTACGTATATCGGTTTTTTTGCTGGAGCTCTGACAACAGGATGCCTGATACCTCAAATCATACAAACACACAAAACCAAATCAGCCAAAGATTTTTCCTTATTCTACCTGGTGGCATTAATCATTGGTGTGGCCAGTTGGGTAATATATGGAATACTTTTGAAAGATTTTCCAATAATTTTGGCAAACATAATCGCTCTGATTTTAATATCATTTATCTTGTATACCAAATTGAAATATTGAGTTTTTATATAAGGAATATATCTGCTTATTGCGAAAAGCTGTCATTGGTTTAAAATAAAAAACAAAAGGACATGTAGGGAGGGTATGCGGTTTAAAAACCATCTAAAATTAATAGTACTTATTGGTACGCTTTATTTTTTGATAGCGTTGATTGCTTATGTTGTCTCAAACCTGGTTGTTATGAAAGGGTTTGAGGCGGTTGAAAAACAGGACTATGAAACCAAACAAAAAATATTGGAAAATGCAATCAATGCAGAAAAAGAATCTCTAAAGGGTCAAAATCTAGATTGGTCCGTTTGGGATGACTCATATAATTTTGTTTTAAATAAAAATCAAGACTATGTGGACGTAAACGTAAATCCAGAGATGCTGGCAAACCTGAAAATTGATTTTTTTGCAGTCCTGGACAAAGAATACAATGTAGTCTTCATACAAGCTCATGATAGTGAAGGTAACGAAATACGCACAGAGGTAGATAAAACTCTTATAGAAAATATCCAAAATTCGACAAAGTACTTTGAAAAGAACAAAAAAGACGATACCGATACGACAGAAGTTTTCTACGATTTGAATGGAATGCCTATTTTGACGACAGTCTCCAACATAATAAAGAGTGATTCCAGCGGCCCCCCCGCGGGCTATATGCTGATGGGAGAATATATAAATGCCGAAAAGATAAAAATCATCTCAGAAAGAAATAGTTTAAATTTAAGCTACGTTGGTTTTGATACCCTGAAAAAGGATAACAGTACTGTCGCAAAAGCGCTTGAATCCACGGATTCTTTTATCGAGTATAAACATAGCAAAGCCTATAGCTATGTGGTTATAAAAGATTATAACAATCAAAAAATTGGAGTCATAAAATCAGAATTTGACAGAAAAGTTAATACAACGGCCAAAAGCACTCAATTTTTTTCTCTGGTCTCTATATATATCATTGCATTTATCGCCGCTGTCATCACAATAATTATATTTATCAGACTAGAATCAACGAAATTAAAACAATTTGAAGGCGAGACAAAGTACCAAATGCTCTTTAACGAAAACGTCATGCCGCTCTTCTTGATAAAATTAGACAAAAATTGGACTTGGACTTCGATTGTTGAACAAAACAATGCCGCATCAAATCTATATAGAGAGAATGACTGGCTAGACATTAAAAATAAACCAATAAACATTTTGTATGGTATGGAAGGTGTTCAGATAAAAGATTTTGTCAGTACCTTGGCAACCGTTGGTTTGTCTACGGCGCAAACGGATTTAATTTTTGGTCAGTCCAAACTTGCAGTTGAAATTATCGGTCGGGTCTTCAAAATTGAAGACCAAAAATATCTTCTTCTTTCAATTAAGGATTTGTCAGAAAGGGTTAATTATGAGAGAAGGCTGGAAGATTATGCCGGTAATTTGAAAAAATTTCAATTAGCAGTGGAAAATGCCTCAGATCAAATTATCATTACAGACCCAGAAGGGATAATTCTTTATGCCAACAAGTCTCTGAAAGCAATCTCTGGGTTTGATGTTAAGGAAGTAGTGGGGAAAAAGGCAGGGACCAGTGGGCTTTGGGGCGGATTGATGGATCGAGAATTCTACGAAAAACTATGGAGAACAATTGACACAGAAAAGCAAAGTTATAATGGGGAATTGAAGAACAAAAGAAAAGACGGCGAAGAATACGATGCTGCCCTTTCGGTGTCTCCGATTTTAGATGAGAGGAATAACGTTCTTTTTTATGTAGGAATAGAGCGTGATATCACAAAGGCAAAAGAAGTTGATAGAGCAAAAACTGAGTTTGTGTCACTTGCTTCCCACCAGCTTCGTACCCCGCTTTCTTCCATAAATTGGTTTACAGAAATGCTTTTGAGTGGCGATGCTGGCGAAACAAACAAAACCCAGAAGGAATATCTGAATGAAATATACAAAGGAAACAAACGCATGGTTAGTTTGGTAAACGCTCTTCTAAATGCTTCTCGAATAGAACTTGGAACCTTTGGGGTCGAACCTGAGCCATCAGACATTGTTGCTATCTCAAAAGATGTAATAGAAGAACTCGAACCCTTAATCAAGGAAAGGCAAGTCTATGTAGTAGAGGACTATGAAGAAATGCCACAAATTATGCTGGATCCAAAACTGACGCGGATTATTTTCCAAAACTTATTGACCAATGCGGTCAAATATACTGGAGGTCGCGGCAAAGTGACAGTTACTATCAAAAAAGACAATGAATATGTAACGATATCGGTTGCCGATACAGGATTTGGGATACCTCCAGATCAGCAAGAGAAGGTCTTTACCAAATTATTTAGAGCTGATAACATCAAGGCATTAGACGCAGAGGGCAGTGGGTTGGGATTGTATATTGTGAAATCAATTGTCGAAGAATCAAATGGGAAGATTTGGTTTGAATCAGAAGAAAACAAAGGCACAACCTTTTATGTTTCTTTGCCAACCAATGGGATGAAAGGAAGGGCTGGTTCAAAACCACTTGAGTAGGTATAATGCTAGTAAATAAAGGAGCCTTGGCTTTCTGACAATAAGGAGAACAGGGTTCCTAAGCCCCTGAAGGGGTCTTGTAGAGAGGAGAGGAAGATGCCGGATAAAAGAATATTAGTTGTAGAAGACGAAAGTTCACTTAGGAAAGCCATCAGCGTTAGTCTTAGAAAACATCAATATGAAGTCTTGATGGCAACTTCAGCTGATGAGGCAATAAATGCTTTAAGTGCGAATGGGCATGTAGATGCAATATGGCTTGACCACTATCTGTTAAATAACGAGACTGGTCTTGATTTTTTAAAGAAAATGAAAACTCAGGATTCCTGGAAAAATATTCCGGTTTTTGTTGTTTCAAATTCTGTTGATGACACCAAAGTCAGCTCTTATTATGTGATGGGGATTGAGAAATATTATATCAAGGCGGAAAACAGCCTAGATACAATAATTGTGGATATAAATAATCATTTTAAAAAGGATGGTATCAATGAGTAAAGCAAGAATCTTGATCGTTGAAGATGAGCCGTCATTACAAAGTGCTCTAAAAAATAAAATGGAGGTTGAGGGGTTTGATGTGGAGACAGCCAAGAACGGTCTGGAGGGAGTAGAAGCGGTAAAAAGATCGGTCCCGGATCTAATATTACTTGATATGGTTATGCCGGTTATGGATGGGCTTACTATGCTAAAAAACATTAGGGAATCAGAGTCCAGTAAAAATGTACCAGTGATAATTTTATCAAACCTGAGCGATAGTCAAGAATTGGTCAAAGCAATGCAAACCGAAACCTTTGATTATTTAATCAAATCAGATGTCAGCCTCGAAGAAATTATTGGTAAGGTAAATGATAAATTAGACCCATCAATCGGCGGGTTGGAGGAGGTGGTTGATAAAGTCAACCAAGAACTCGGACACACCGAGTAGTAACAAGTCAAATAGTTAGACTCAAAAAATACCCATAAATGGGTATTTTTTTGTACGTGTTTCTGTTCATTTCCATATGTAAAAAAGTTATAATTATACACGAAAAGAACAAACTTGAGGAAGAGGTTGAAATAACAGAAAAAAATGTAGAAAAAAGCATTGATGACGAAATAAAGGATTTATAAATGAAAAGGAGACAAAATGGGATTTTTTGATTTTTTGAAAAAATCAGGAATGGTTCACACCGGTGGGACTTCCTACACCGTAAAAGGTGGCAAAAACGGTCC
>JAQUMB010000040.1 GCA_028718325.1 Patescibacteria group bacterium | reverse complement strand
ATGGGTCACTATCAATCGGATACGCACCATTGATAGTTATACGCATGTTTGGTGGATGGCTAAATCAGATTTTCCAAAAGCAGACAATCGCAAAGTTCTCAGACCTTATAGTAAGAGTATGCTCCAGCTTTTAAAGAATAAAAAATACAACTCCGGCATGAGACCGTCTCAGCACAGCATCAGTGAGAAAGGTTTTCTTACTGATAATAAAGGTAGCATCATGCACAACGTGCTTGAACTAGAACAAATGGACGAAAAAAGAGAGTTGAGACTCCCAGAGAATATGTTTAGTTTTGCGAATACTAACTCGAACGATTTTTTTTCGAATGAATGTCGCAAAAAAAAGATACCAATACATCCGGCGAGAATGCCAATTTCGCTTGCATCATTTTTTATAGAATTTTTAACCGAACCGGATGATATAGTCTTTGACCCATTTGCCGGAACAAACACTACCGGTTACTGTGCAGAAAAATTACGGAGAAAATGGTTAGCAGTAGAGATTGATGAGAAATATGGTAAACAGTCGATTATTAGATTCAAAGAGCCGAAACTTACTAAAAAATTAACTATTAAAAAAATATGAGCACCAAAGATGTAATAAAAAATCTAGCTTCCGTCGATATCCTCACTTCAGCAAAAGATCAAGAGGCTCTTATTGGGAGGCCTTTCTATTTGGATTATGAAAAGGCTTGTGTCCTAGTGCCGGACGCTTGGAAAATGAAAGTCGGCGGAATACCTCAGGGGACATTCCTCATGGCATTTTACGAAAATGAAGAAGGTGTCTCCGAAGCACTTCTTTTGCGAGCACTTGGACCCAAGGGTTTACCTACGGACAATGATGTGACAAGTTCGATGATTGAATACTATAAAGATAACTTACAGACAGCCGGTAAGGGCAATAAGCTTGATGATTTTACTCGATATCAGTTCAGCTTCTCTGGATTAGAGTGTCGAATCCTTGGGACATTTTATAAGGACAACACCGGAAGTGTAATTTTTGGAGCAGACCTGGAAAATTTTTATAGTGCCCACAACTATACAGTCTACAAGCCGTCAGGGAAAGTTCTAGAACAAATCGTTAACTATAAGGATTTAAACGAAGTTGCTGGCGGAGTAAGCGATGTAAAAATTGGAAGCGTCCGATACAGCTCAAGTTTACGATTCCAAGACGGAATTGAAAAAGTACCTGTCTATATCAGTCCTAAAGATTTTATTGGTAAACGAACCGCACTATTCGGTATGACTCGTACTGGAAAATCAAACACAGTCAAAAAGATTATTGAAGCAACCGTAGAAATTAGCGAGAAAGCGAAAAAAGAAAAGGCTACAAAAAGTGATAGTCTTGATCCATTCACAAAAACAGGTCTAACGAAAGATCCAGTCGGACAAATCATTTTTGACATCAATGGTGAGTATGCAAATCCAAACCTGCAAGACGAAGGGACTGCTATTTTTGATCTATTCAAAGATGATGTAATCCGGTATAGCGTATTGCCAAAAGACGGCTTCAAGGTAATGAAGGTAAATTTTTATAATGATCTTTATTCCGGCTTTGCGCTAGCCACATCTTCATTAAGCGAAGAGACTGGCGACTATGTGGCAAGCTTTCGAGCAGTCGATTTTGCCGAACCAACGGATAAATCTGATGTTAGTGCGACAACTCGTTTTGAACGAAAAAGAGCAGCCTATTTCTGTTGTCTATACAAGGCTGGCTTCAAAGTACCATCTGGATTTAAAGTTAAATTTAGTGGTAATAAGGAAATAAATAAATTGGTTCAAGAGGAGGGCAAGATTGATCCCTCAACTGGCATATCACTAGAAGATGCTACAAGTTGGTTTACAGCGATTTGGGACAAATATGATGACCAATATTTTGATAAGTATAAAAGAGAAAAAGGACACGAATGGGCAGATGAAGATCTAAAGGCATTGTTAGTTTTTCTTACAAGAAAAAAGACACCGGGAGGAGCCGCGAATGTCAGTGGTTACATAAAGTTGCGGGATATCACCAATCTCCATACTGATACGGTTGATAAGCCATTTGATACTGATATTATCGAGACGTTGAGAGATGGCAAAATCGTCATCGTAGATCTTTCTCAAGGTGATCCTAAGGTGCAAGAATTATTCTCGGATAGAATCTGCGTAAAGATTTTTGAGGATGCGATGAAAAACTTCACAGCCACAAAAGCCAACAACTTTATTCAATTCTACTTTGAAGAAGCACACAATCTTTTTCCAAAAGCCGATAGTAAAGACCTGAAGCAGGTCTATAACCGACTGGCAAAGGAAGGTGCAAAGCTGAACCTCGGACTGATATATGCTACCCAAGAAGTAAGTTCGATTAGTTCCAACATCCTTAAAAACACGCAAAACTGGTTCATCGCTCATCTCAATAATGAGGACGAGCTTAAGGAATTAAGGAAGTACTACGATTTCACCGACTTCACGACAGGTTTGACCCGATTCAGCCCAGCTAAGGATAAGGGCTTCGTAAGAATGAAAACATACTCTAATCCGTTCGTTGTACCAGTTCAAATCGACCGGTTCACAGCAAAAAAATAATTTATGTCTTACACAAGCAAAAACGGTCGAAGACCTAATGAATATGCTAGCAAATCATCCCACGGATATATTATTCGAGATCCGGAGGTTTCTGAATTTCTAGACAAATGTGATCTGCCTAAAATAGCAGAGGACGTTGAAGTGCCAGCAAATCTCCAGTTTGGCTTAGATGCCCTAGAAAATAATCCGATAAAGAATATTGTTGCTATTGACGGTGGTCGATCTGAAATATTCGTGAGAAAAGATTTTCCATCTTCTACGCTCACGTTTTTTCAGTTTGGTGCATTGATTTTCAAAACTGAAGACCTTGAGACAATCTCGAGGAAGGCTTTCATTGATCCAGAAGATATGGCGAAACTCAATAATATTCAACGCTATAAACTGAGTCTGCCAACAAAAAACATCCTTTTGAAAGAAGCATCGTCTTTTAAGGAGTCATTCCGAAAAACACTGTTTGATTTCTTTGTTAGAGGATCAGGAGGTGAAACTTTTGCCGAAACACTGCGCTGGCTTGTTTTTCAAGAGTTTGATTCACCTATCGCCGAATACACGCTAGCTAGTTGTCCTCATTGTGGACAAAAGGATATTTCTCTTGGCACAAAAACAAAAAAGACGGACTTTACTTTTCAATGCACAAATTGCAAGGGAGAAATATATCTCACTGATATTTTTAGATTGCACGAGGCTATTGACGATGAGCTTGGGGCTGGCGGTGTCTTGGGATACGTCACAGTGTTAATTGAACAAATTATTCTCGTTCATCTGATTAAGGCTATTCTCGAAACAAAACCAGCGATTTTAGACGAAACACTTTTTATAAAAGACGGGCCTCTTGCATTTTTTGGACAAACGGCCAATATGCAAAAACCTCTACGATATCTGACAACGTTTCTTTCTGAAAAGCACAATCTATTTTTGGCGGGTTTAGAAAAAAGTGGACCTTTTGTTGAGCACGCAGACGAGATTGCTAAAAAGTTAAAACCCGGGACAGTTTTGCTTTTGGATAATGCTTATATCTATAAATACATTTTACCTGGCAAGGCTGATCCTAGTGCTCCCTATGCAAGGAGTTCTTATTACGGAAGTAAGATGATTTTTAAATCAATAGATGAAAAAATATATGTTGTTACAGTGCAAACAAAAAATGCTGACGTAGTCTTGGCTCCTAAAAAAAGTGATTTTAAGAATATAGATGTGATTTTGAACAACATTCAAAAATTACGCTGTGATATGTATGACAACTCTCTTTTCCCAGTTGCACTTGCGAACAAACTAGTTTCTCTCGCGGATCACCCTAGCTCCGTAATTCTTGAAAAATTTGCAAAAGGGACAATAGCTAAAACTACAACATATCCGTTTTCAATAAAGTAGTTATGCAAACCGAATCAAAACAACAAATTTTAGAACGTCGAAAAGAGATTGAGCAGGAACTCGTGGATATGCTCAAAGAGACCGAGAGTGATTTTACTCTGGATCATATTCGAGATGTCATATTTCACGAAGACGATAACGACGATATGATGAAAGTCGTGGCCATGTTTGATCGTGGCGGTGACGCTTCGGAATTGAGTACTGTTCTTGAGTTGGTAACCGATGCTTGGAATTATTTTCCGCACAAAGCCCTTGGCGGAATCTCTCCAGCCGAGATGATATTAAAACATCAGCAAAAATAATATGTCTTTCAAAATCCCAACAAAAAACATAGCCATAATAATCGCCATTGTTAGCTTTGCTTTAGGTGCGTTGATTTATAATTATTCCAA
>JAQUMB010000039.1 GCA_028718325.1 Patescibacteria group bacterium | reverse complement strand
ATTTTCGCTCGGTTTACTACGAGGACACCGAGAAGGAGCTCACGATACACATAAGAGCTTTCTATGAACCTCTCATAGGAGACCATCGTAGGAAAATTCGTAATGGAGGAATCTCTTTTTGGGACAAGGTCGTCAGAGACTGCGATCTTGTCTGGGCAAAAAGGATCCCGGTAGATTTCAAGATTTTCGGTCTTTCTGACGGAGCTGTCCTCGTAACTAGGGAAGAATATCGGCAGATCTCAAAAAGTCTGAGAGGAGGCAAACGCTGCCACGACCTGGCCGAAGAATATGATCGGAAGTATCTTGCCGATCTGAAGAGGGGCCCTCTTAGCGCCTCGGACTACTGACAATCAGTGAGCAGATCAAAATGGGGCGGTTTTTCGGTTCGATACCGGAGAGTCGCTCTTTTTCTTTATATGAATCTTTTCTTTATCTTTTCGCTTTCAAGTTCGCGGATAGCATCATTCGCAATCCAGTGAGCGGTTTTGTTATCAATTTCTTTTATTTCGTAGGCAGTTTTTAAGCCTTTTTTGTATAAATTAATATTTCTGGATTTGGAAATTTGCCTTAGAGCCCAATTAACCGCTTTTCGAACAAAATTCCGTTCATCTGTCGATTCTCTTTTGCAAATTTCCAAAAATTTTTCAAAGGGTCCATTACTTGCCTTTTTGTCATGGATTGCCAGCGCCGCCATAATAACAAAACCTGCTCTTTTGACATATTCCTCGTCACGACCAGCCCATTCTTCAGCTTTCTTATAGGCAAATCTGGTCCGATCAAAAAGGTTACTGCACATACCGTCACAGATATCCCAGCTGTTGAAATCTTTGACATAGTTTTCCATATCTTCTTCGGTCATTATGTCCGGTTCGTCAACCATAGATGTCAGCCACCTTGCCTCATGGATTTTTGAAGCCCAAAGCTTTCTCGCAAGCTCATGGTCCCTGCCTATTTTCTTACCCAAAGCCCTGATTTTCGGGACAGAAATACACCACGCATTTTCAACATTAATGCCGTATCTAGCCATTCCTGCCAAATCTTTTTTGTTTGGATTGGATAACCTTTTTAGTTCGGTCATTACTTCGTCAAAAGTCATAGCCCTTTCACCATATATTCCCCGGTTAAATTATAGCCGAGTTTGCGGTAATAATCGCGGACGCCGACACCGGAAATGACCGCGATTTTTTTGTAACCGGCTTTCTTGGCTATTTCCTCCGCCTTGACGATTAGTTTCCTACCATAACCGGCATGCTGGCTCGTCCCTTTTTCACCTATTTCCATTTCCTGCCCATATGTGTGAATTTCACGGATAATGGCACAACCTTTTAGCTCTTCAATAAATTGGCACTTTGTTAACCTGAGTCTCAGTAAGGAGAATAGTTTTCGATCCGTTGTTTCATAACTCAAAAATACTTCTTTGCCGCCTGAAGCTTCATATTCTTCCTTATATAATTTAATGTCATCTCGACTGGAACGGAGAGATCTAGATTCCTCGACTTCGCTCGGAATGACAGAAGAACCTACTTCTCGACATCGGATACATCTACACTGCCAACCTTCCTCCTCGGCTCTTTTTAATATTACCTGCCGCAGGTTTGAGGTAATTGAACCTGATTCAATCGATGTTGCAGGTATATCACGAATCGTTCTCATGATACGAACCCAATGTGGTGTATTTTTCTTGATGTCAGAAATAACATCGATCAACTCTTCATTTGTATACGATTGATATTCCCCTTCCTTATACAAGGTAAAAAGTGGAGTGTTTTTTGTCACCATGCAAGGGTATATTTTGATATAATCCGGCCGATAATCAGAATTAGAAAAAACTTCTCGGAATAGCTTTTTGTCTTTCTCGACATTCGATCCGTAGAGATTGGGCATCAGATGATAACAAATTTTAAATCCGGCATCTTTGAGTAACCTAGTTGCTTTTTTTGTTTCAGCGACTTTATGCCCTCGTCTATTCAATTCAAGAATTTTATCGTCCAGACTTTGGACTCCTAGTTCCACTCTTGTCGCGCCCAAAAATCTAAACCATTTCACTTCTTCCTCATTTATATAATCAGGTCGAGTCTCCAGAGTCAGACCGACACAACGCGATTTGGCTGCTTCGTTTTTCTCTTTTGCCTCGGCCAAGTCTTTTGAATTTGAACCGTTTAGGGCGTCAAAACATCTTTTGATAAACTCTTCTTGATAATCTCTAGGAAGATAAGAAAAAGTTCCGCCAATCACGATCAATTCGATTTTGTCCACAGGGTGTCCCTGGAGTTTCAATGAATCCAACCTCGTTTTTACTTGATTATAAGCATCATACTTATTTAAAATCGCCCTCATCACCGCCGGTTCGTTCGAAAGATAGCTTTTTGGTACATCGATTTCAGTCGGGCAATAGATACAATTACCGGGACAAGAATAAGCTTTTGTCAGTACAGTGATGACTGAGACGCCGGACAAGGAGCGCATTCTTTTGGTAATCAAGAGCTTTTCTAGGGTCTCATTTGGCTCGATATCTCCTTCTGCAACTAACGCGTTATAGACCTCGCGGAGTTTGACATTCGAATCAAAACCTTTAACATTGGATTTGGCATAGATCGAGCTGACAACCTTTCGAAATCTTTCTTGATCGCTTACTTTTTGTTCAATTAATGTGTATATTATTTCTTCAAGGTAGTTCATATGGATAAAAAACTTGTTCAAAATTTAGTTACTAAAACGCGTGATGATTATAACAAGGTTGCTGATCACTTTTCTAGTACCCGCTATGCATTTAACTGGTCTCGAGTAGCCAAGACAATAGAAGAACTGCAAATCAAACCAGGCTCGAAAGTGCTTGATTTGGGCTGTGGCAACGGCCGAGTTATTGATGTTCTAAAAAAAATTGATATTGAATATACGGGTCTGGATATCAGTGAAAATCTGATCAAGCTTGCACAAAAAAAGTATCCAAAAGAAAAATTTGTTGTTGGAGATCTTTTGAAAATTCCTTTTCTAGATAACGAATTTGATTATGTTTTATCACTTGCGACTCTTCATCACATACCCTCAAGTGAGCAAAGATTAAATGCTTTAAAAGAAATCTACCGCATTTTGAAACCAGGCGGGACTACATTGGTTACTGTTTGGTATTTCTGGGATGACCCTGCATTAAAGAAACAAATAGACCAAGAGGCCTTAGCCCAAGAAGCGGGTAAATCAAAGCTGGATTATGGTGATTTTTTAAAACCATGGAAGGACAGTAAGGGAAACACTCTGATAGAAAGGTATTTTCATGCTTGGGAAAAATCTGAAATGAAAGATTTGTTAAAAAACGTTGGCTTCACAAATATTTGGCTATGCGATAATAAAGAGGATAGAAATAATAATTTGATTGTTACGGCCCAAAAATAAAAAAACAACAAATAGATTTGTTGCTACTAAATGTTTTTATAGTGGTAGCCCTCCGTCCCCAGTTTTCCAGTGGTAACTGGTACTTGGGAACGGAGGGCTTTTGCCACCGGCTCTATCAGACGACTACGACTGGGGTCGAGGAACGGACAAACCATTCTCAACTCGACCTGATTCCAGAAGGCGTTTCCCTGCTCTACTGAGTAGGGTGATAGAGTCAGCGGTTCTTTGGTCCTCCCGATGGGATTTGAACCCATATTCCCGTGCTGAATGGCACGTGGTATTATCCCAATTATACGACGGGAGGACTGGAATTGTTTGGCTCCTCCGGCGGGGCTCGAACCCACAGCCCCCAACACCTAATCGTGTGGCGCTCGTCCATTGAGCTTCGGAGGAACAAACTTGGACGCGTCAGGGGAAGATGCCTAGTCATCTTCCCCTGATACGATTTGCCATTTTACTCGGCTGGCCAAACCGGATAGATCACCGGTCAATTCCGGACTAGGTGCCCTATCATTTTTTCGCTCGTCTATGGGCATTACAGCGAGCACTGCAAAACATGGCGGTTTCGGCTGCAGTACCGGCTCCGGGTCCGCATCCCATATTAGAGAGGATATTTCCGGAGCAAGAAACGCATATCCCCCTAATATCCGTTAATTCTCGTCTTTGCAGTTGAGATGGCAAGAATCATAATAAATTAACTTCGCTTTGTCAAGAATTTTTGCCGAAATTATTCTTTAATCAAAGCGTTATATCGATTTACTTTCACGTTATATTCTCTGATTTTTTGGTTTATATCGCTCGCCATATTGTTATGTCTAGGGACCAGACTATTATAAGCTTGTATATCTCCACTAGTTTTATAATTATTCATTTTGTTCTCTAGAGCATCCAGATTAGCAACATCCTGCTCGATCACTGCTCTTTGTGTTTCTATATATTGTGACAATTCGGCAATTTCTTTTTCGTTGGCAAGGGTTTGAGTGACTTCCGTATATGTTTTCCCTTTTGTTTTGCTATAGATTTGGACGTCAGTCAACTTTTTGATAGAACTTGTGCCTTGGCCGTTTGATTCAAAAGTT
>JAQUMB010000038.1 GCA_028718325.1 Patescibacteria group bacterium | reverse complement strand
CTTGGGAAACAGGCTATAATGCTATAGATGTGAAACTGGTCAACGCTTCAATTGTTGATGTCAAAATCGACGGATATAAAGTTACAAACCCGATTGGTTTCCAAGGCAAAGACGTTTCTGTCGGTATCTTCAATGCATTTGCGCCAATGGTTCATCTCGGTGCTCTTCAAACAATCGCTGCTGATCTGGGTTTGGATCTTATAAGTATCGCCGCAGAACCATACGCCGTGGCTAGATCGGTGGGTGTCGATGAAGCAGGTGAGTTTAGCGGAATTTTTATTGATATTGGCGGAGGGACAAGCGATATTGCTGTTGTTCGAAATGGTGGACTTGAGGGGACAAAAATGTTTGCGATCGGAGGCAGAAGCTTTACAAAACGATTAGCTCAGGTTCTCGGTGTGTCTTTTGCCAAAGCCGAAGAAATCAAGTTGGCTTATGCAAGCGATATGCTCGAAGAAAAAAGCGAAAAAACAGTCAAAGAAGCCCTCGAGCTTGATGCAGAAGTTTGGCTTTCTGGTGTGGAATTATCGCTTTCAGAATTTTCTGATGTTGATCTCTTGCCATCGAGAATCCTGCTATGCGGTGGCGGAGCAGCACTTCCTGAAATAAAAAAAGTTTTGGAAGGGTTAGAGTGGTATAAAAACTTACCTTTTGCTAAAAAACCGAAAGTCAGCTTTATCAAGCCGGAAGAAGTATCAAACATGGTTGATAAAACTGGAGAAATAAAAGACCAACAGGATGTGACTCCTCTTGGCCTTGGCAGCTTGGTAGTTGATATGGATATGGAAGATGATGTAATGCCAACGATTTTGCAAAAAGCTGTAAAGATGATGCAAAACTAAGATACAAGTTAGAATTAATTAATAAAAAAGCACAAATTAAAAATATAAAGTAGATTAAGGTAAAATAGATAATAGACATTTGAATAACAAAGGAACATATGCCTGTTGAACCAAAAACAATTTATTTGGAAGCTGACGAAGAGATAACTTCGGTTATAGACAAGCTCAGAAAAACTGAGTTTAAAGATGTTGTTTTGATTATTCCAAAGGAAGCTAGCTTGTTACAAAGCGTCGTTAATCTTAAGCTTATCAAGCGTCAAGCAGAAAATTTAGGCAAAACGGTTTCATTGGTTACTCAGGATAAGGTAGGAAGAAATTTGGCTGATAAGGTCGGCTTAGCAACTGCCGCAAAACTTGGTCAAGAATTTAGCCAGCCAAACGAGGAAAAAGAAAATAAACCTGAGGGAAGTACCGAACCAAGCCAAAAGAACCACAAGGATGAAAGTCCAATCGAAGATACAAATGAGGTTGTTTTTAAGAAAAATCCAACGGAAGAAACCGTCTCTAGTGATGATCTAGTTGTCTCTGAAGACGAAGATACTGAGGCTGAAGCGATGTGGCACAAAAAAGAACTAGAAGAAAAAACGCCGAAAAATTTGATGCCAAAATTCCCAAAGAAAAAACTATTTTTGATCGGTGTGCCAATAGTCCTAATCATACTAATTGCCGGCTTTGTTTTCTTGCCAAGAGCAAAGGCGACGATCTATGTTCAAGCTGAAAAGAAACCTGTGAGCATCGATTTTTCCGGTGAGAAAGACGCAAAGGTTGATACAGAAAAAGACATTATTCCTTCACAAGTTATCGAATCAACGAAAGAATCTAGTAAAAAATATGCAGCTACAGGAAAGAAGAATGTAGGGACAAAGGCAACAGGCACTCTGAGGATTTCTAATGCTTCAGGTGACACAATTGCTTGGGTTGCTGGAACACGGTTTGCTCCAACCTCAAATTCATCATTAATCTATAGAGCAACATCAGCAATAACGGCACCGGATGGAGCATTTACCCCAGTGGCGGTCGAGGCGGATCAGCCTGGCGACCAATACAATGGTTTTGGCTCAAACCAAGCATTTACATTAGTTAGTGGGAGTTTGGGGTCAAGTGTGACGATTACTTGTCAAACAGGTATGACAGGGGGAACTAATAAAGAAGTGACGTTCGTTTCGCAAACAGATATTAATAATGCCAAATCTGAACTTTCAAAGGAAGCTCTCGGTGATGCCACAACTGATTTTAATAAGAAAGCGGAAAATTTGAAGGTAATAGATGATTCAAAAAAAGAGGAGATTGTATCTGCATCGGCGAGTCCGGCCTTAAATGGCGAGGCGGCAGAATTTACGATGACAGTCAAAGCAACCGTCAAAGCTTTGGCTTACAACATGAATGATATCAGTGCTTTGATCAAAGCCGACGTTGAAAAAGAATATGGCTTTTCCAAGCAAGTTGTCGATAATGGCTCGAATAATGTTGAAGTTAGTATTTCTTCCAGTGATTTAGCAACAGCCAAAATTAGCGGGACAGCTAAGACAAATGCTTATGTCGCAAACAAGCTTAATGAAAGCCAGATTAAGGATGAATTGAAAGGTACAAGCTCGACCAAGGCAACAAATTACTTGAAAGGGTTGGAGGGAGTAGAGGATGTTAAGCTGCAATTCTGGCCGTCATTCATAAAATACTTTCCGAGAATAAAAAATAATATATATATAAAGATAGAAATATCGGATAACTCAAATAATTAAATGGCAAAAATCTTAGCGCTAGACGTGGGCAAAAAGAGAATAGGATTAGCAATGTCTGACGATTTAAAAATAATCGCCAGCCCATACAAAACAATTGAAAGAAAGGCTGCCTTAAAGGAATTAGAAAATATCATCGAAAAAGAAGACGTTGAAAGCTTGGTATTGGGGCTTCCATATTTAGAGAGTGGGGACCTTGGATCACAAGCAAAGGATATTGGCGAATTTGCCAAAGAACTGAGTAAAAAAATTGATATAAAAATAGAGTTCGTAAATGAGCTTTTGACGTCAAAAGAGGCAGAACATCGATATCACAATATGAACAAAAAAGCTTATGAAAAAGGAAAAATTGATGAGATGGCAGCAACAATCATTTTAGAGGATTATTTAACAGGGAGAAAAAGTGAGTAAATTATTTGTACAAAAATCAGAAAAATCAAACAAATGGCAAACAATAACACGAAATAAATTGATTGTTATCCCGGTTATTATAATTCTCATAGTATTGCTTACAATGCTATCTTTTGCACTGTATATGAGGACGTTTATGTATTCTCAAAATCAGATCACAAAGACAACGGAATTTACTATAAGCAAGGGCGAAGATGTCAGAGCGGTAACCAAAAGTTTATCAGAGAAGAAAATAATAAAAAAAGGCTGGCCATTCCTATTGTATCTGAAATACAAAGGACTCTCAGGCCAACTAATTGCCGGCGTATATCTGATAGATCCCAAATTGACGCCCATGGGGGTTGCCGATATTCTAACAAATGGTAAAGTTGCGAGCAAAAGGATTACAATTCCTGAAGGATGGACTATAAACGAAATTGGTGATTACTTAGAAAAAAATAAGATTGTCACAAAAAAAGATTTTATTGCCGCAACAAAAGACAAATACAACTATGATTTTTTGAAATCGAAACCTGACAATGTGGGCTTAGAGGGGTATCTTTTCCCTGATACCTACCAAATCTCTTACAGAGAATCTTCTAGTGATATTATCAATAAAATGCTAAAAAACTTTGGAAAAAAGACTGGGGATTCTCAGCTAACAGCAGAAATTGCAGGATCGGGCATGAGCTTACATCAGGTTATTACCTTGGCTTCCATTGTGGAGCGTGAGGCGAGCAAACCAGAGGATCGCAAAGTAGTGGCTGGAATATTTCTATCTCGTTTGCAGGAAGGAATGCCCCTACAGTCAGATGTTACGGTTTTATACGCCCTCGGGGTAAATAAAAAAACACTGACAAACGAGGAAACGCAAATAGCTTCTCCATATAATACATACGTAAATAAAGGGTTGCCAATTGGCCCGATAAACAATCCCGGGTTAGATTCTATAGACGCAGTGCTTAATCCCAGCATGACCGAATATCGTTATTTTCTTGCAGCCGATGGAGTTGTCTATTATTCAAAAACTTTAGCCGAACACCAAGAAAAAGTAGCAAAATATTTACAATGATGACTGATTTTCAAGCTAGGGTTTTGGCAGTAGTGAAATGTATTCCAAAAGGCCAGGTCTTAAGTTACAAAGAAGTAGCAGCAAGAGCAGGCTCGCCAGGAGCATATCGAGCGGTTGGCAGTGTCATGAAAAACAATCATGATCTGCTCGTCCCGTGTCATAGAGTGATAAAGTCTAACGGAGAGCCAGGCGGATATAATGGCGGAGAGAAGGAAAAAAAATTAAGATTAATCTCCGAAAATGCGAAAATTGACAGGGATAAAAATATTAAATATACTATCGTTCGTAGATGAGGATGGATGATAAAATCTATATTTAGAAAAATAAGAAGTTTGGTAAAAACAGTTGGCAGGCTTATCTATTTACTGCCAAAATTTTTTTGGAAACTAGTCGTCAAATTGTTTAGGACTCTTCGCCAAGCAGATCCCTCCCTCTTTACCCACCAGGCCAAAGGTCAGGTGGTCAAAGCCAAACACAAGACGATTAACTTTTATAAAAGACCAATCAGTGATATCTCTCATCTAAGTATCATGATTGTCATTGTCTTAA
>JAQUMB010000037.1 GCA_028718325.1 Patescibacteria group bacterium | reverse complement strand
GCAGTCTATATGTCAACGCCAGGAGCGCAAGAGACTTTGGCCGGTTACCAGAGGACGATCGATCGTTTAGAGACAATACTCCAAGGTTCTATTCATAATCATGCAATCGATGAAGTGGTAGCAGAGCTTCGAGGAACCTTAGTGCATAGAGGAGGAAGCGGCCCGGAAGGAGTTGGGAGAAGAGTTGGGGAAGTTACTCCAGTCATTCCCGGGGGAGAAGACGTGACAGGGGCAATTCCTCCGGACGGGGGAGGTGAAGGAATTCTTCCACCAGATGGTGGCGGAGGCGCTGGACCTGAAACATTGACTCCGGAGGAAATCAAAGACAACCTTGATGAGGCAAGAGATGAATATCTAGAAGCTTACAATATTCGAAAAAAGTGGTTCCGAAAAAGAGTTAGCCCTGAACTTGAGGAAAGACTTAGAGAGCGTTATAAACAGGCAACTCTTCGATATGCGAGACAAAGGGCTGAAGAAGACGTCACCAGGGACAACCCAGAAACGACCGGGGCAGAGCGACAAGCTTTGATAGAGGCAAGGATGATTATCGAAGCCCAAAATGAACGAAAAGTCTTTAGTGATTTAGAGATAAAAAGGTTAAATGAAAAATCAGAAAAATTTACCAGAACACAAAAAATTAGAAAATGGATGAAGGATCACCCGAAAACAGTTATTTTTGCCGGCCTAGCTATGGGTGGCATACCTGGAGGCATTCTTTTCGGGGTTGGTGCTTATGATCTGGCGAATAAATATTTTGGTGCGAGCAAACCGAAACAGGAGTTATTCTTTAGAGAGGAAATAGAGAACGATCCTGACAAAATAAACGCAAAAGTGGCTCAACTAGTAGAAGGGGCCAGCCGAGATGAAAAAACAATTGATAACGATAAGGAAAGAAAGAGACTTTATGATAAAGTTTTAAGAATAGAGCGAGAAGAAATGGAAAGAATCAGAACAGAAAATCCAAATTTGCCTAATGATCAAATCGAAGCACGAATTATCGGTCAGGCAATGAACTACTTAGAAACCAGAGAAGATATCCGAGACATAAAAAGGAAGCGTCAGATAATAGCTGCAGTCTCGGCAACAGTCTTTGGCCCTTGGATTGGAGGAGCATATGGAGTATTTGGTTACCTTGTATAAAAAACGGAGGAAGAAATGAAGCATGAGATAACAAAGAATTTAATCGAAGAGCTTGGTCTCGAAAATTTACCAGAGAAAGAAAAAAATGATTTGATAGTATCCTTGGCTGATGCATTGCGATCTAGAATTGCCGAACGAACCCTTAATTTTCTAACAGAAGATGACAGGATTGAACTTGACAAATTGATTGATCAAAAGAGCGATGAAAAAATGAATAAATTTCTGGCAGAAAAAATCCCAAACTTTGACGAAATTATGTACGATGAATATATATTATTCAAAGAAGAAACGCTTGAAACGCAGAAAGAAGTAAAAAAGCTTTTAGCTGAATAAAGAATTTAATAAAAATAACAAACCCCTTGCGGGGTTTGTTATTTTTATATATACTCTTTTGTATTCCTTGTCAGGGATGGGGATATCTCAACCATGAGATAGAACCGGTGCATGCTGAGTACGCAACATGGAAAGGCAATCTCTGATCGAGGAAGCACAAGTTTTGGCAAAGGAAGCCAGTTCACCTCGGGACTGAGTGTCCCATCTGCAGAGGACGTAGAGTCCAGCTTGGAACTGATCTTCTTGTGCCAAAGTATTCATCAATTTCGACAGCCAGCCTTCAGCTCTTTCGTCTGATTGAGTCGATCAATTAGAATGAAACCTGCTTGGCCGGCACCTGGTTGTGTTTCACATGATGTGGGCAATGGTGGAAACCCACGCCTACGGTCGCTGTGACCGAGCTCTGCTCCTATGATTGTGCTGTGATGGCACATTCTGATCGATGGATCACAGAGCGAAAGATGGCAAATGGCACATCCATGAAGCCAACCAGGAGTGTTACTTGGGGGTGGTCCGATTCTTGGGCCACCCCTTTTCCTACCCTAGATGGTAAAAGATAAGATATAATAAAATCATGCCAAAACAAGATAATGAAGTTATTGAGCATCTTTTAGCTCGAAAAGAAAGCAAAAATAAGGATGGATATAAAATTGGCCTGATCATCGAAGGCGGTGGGATGAGAGGTTCCTTTAGCGGTGGGGTGATGGTCGGTTTAGAAAAACTTGGGCTGACTGAGTGCTTTGACTATATTTATGCCTCTTCATCTGGAAGTTGCGCTGGCGCTTATTTTTTGTCAAAACAAACGGAATTAGGTGCTTCTATCTATTATAAAGATCTAGATGGTTATAAATTTATCAAGCCATGGAAAGTTAGCAAGGCTGCAGATATAGATTATCTTTGTGATACAATATTCCGTCATAAAAAGAAATTAGACACGGGCAAAGTCAAAAGAAGTGATTCGATTTTTAAAATATTTGTGGCGGATGCAGTCAATGGTAACTGTAAGTATTATACAAACAAAGATGATGTCGATCTTATTCAGGTCATTAAGGCTTCTTGTGCCCTGCCGGCTTTCTATAACAAACCTGTAACGATCGGTTCGAATGAACTTATGGATGGTCGTATCGGCAAATCATTACCGATCGAAGATGCTATTACTGATGGCTGCACTGATGTTTTGGTAGTAACAACAGTTCCAGAAAATTATCGTGAAAAACCAGGAGGTTTTTTAGCTACTCTTTTTAAGAAATATCTAATGAGAGATCTTCCTTTTCAATACAGAAAAAAATATTATAGCGATAGACATTCGGATTATAATGAAAGCCTTGATGTCGTTTTTGGTCGAATCAATGTCCATCGTAAAATCAATATTTACACTATTTCACCTCAACAGCTTTTTAGCAAATTTGAGTCTCATCAAAAGAAATTGAAAAAAATCGTTGGACTAGGGACGTTAGAAGCTGTTGATGCTTTTTCACTAGAAAAGCAATAGCATTTGCATTTATAATAAAATTTGATGACTCCAGTAATAAAAATAACAAATCTAAAAAAGCATTTTGGTAAAGTCAAAGCAGTTGACGGCATTTCTTTTGAAATACAAAAGGGGGAGGTTTTCGGTTTCCTCGGGCCAAATGGAGCCGGGAAAACAACCACCATCCGATGTTTGATGGATTTTATCAGACCAACAGAAGGGGAGATCAAGATCTTAGATCATGATGCACATCTAGATTCAGTTTTCCTCAAAAGCAGAATCGGTTATTTGCCGGGAAACGTCAAGCTTTATGGCAAGTGGACAGGGTGGGATCACATTAGATTTGTCGAGAGTATACGCGGTAGGTCAAAAACAGTTAATGATCTGATCAAAAAGTTTGATTACAATCCAAAGGCTAGGTTTTATCATTTATCAAGCGGAAATAAGCAGAAACTTGGGCTTATCTTAGCTTTGATGAATGAACCGGAGATCCTAATAATGGACGAACCGACAGTTGGTTTGGATCCGTTATTACAGAATCTTATCTATGAAGTTTTAGAAGATTTGCGAAAAAAAGGCACGACAATTTTTGTCTCATCTCACAATTTGCCTGAGGTCGAAAGAATTTGTGACAGAGTCGGTATCATCAAGGCTGGGAAAATGGTTGAGGTTGAATCGATCGCGGAACTTGGCGAGAAAAAATTGCACAAAATTGAAGTTCGGTTGGAAGATAAATTTGACAAAAAAGAATTCCAAATAAACGGCGTTGACAGAATCGAAGAGGTGACCGATGGTTTAATCATAACGGTAAGCGGTCAAATCGATCCGGTCATCAAAAAATTAGCCAAGCACCATATTTTGGATTTAGAGGTTACTCATGGCACGCTAGAAGATGTTTTCCTAAAGTTTTACGAGAAGGACAAGTAATGTTTAATTTGATAAAAAGAAGTCTTCGTGATAGAAAATATCAGGTCATAATTTATTCAGCAGCGGCTATAGGTTTCTTAGAGATGTATATCGCGCTTTTCCCGGCTTTACAAAAACAAGCTCAGCAGATGTCAAAGTTACTAGAAACTTATCCGGATAGTTTTTGGAAAGCCTTTAATATAGATAAATCTACATTAACATTTGATAAACTCGGTCCGTATCTGGGCATGGAACAATTCAATTTTGTTTGGCCGATTTTGGCGATTGTTTTGGTAATTGGTTTTGCTAACTATGCTATAGCTAACGAAATGGAGAAAGGGACTATTGAGCTTTTGCTATCACAGCCTGTCTCGAGACTTAAGCTATTTTTTAGCCGATACATAACTGGGATAATTAATTTACTAATATTTTCGATTTTGTCAATTTTGGTAATATTCCCGTTAGTCGCAATCCATGGCGTACAAATTGATTCAAAGGGAGTTTGGGTTCTTTTCCTACTTTCTTTCCTTTTTGCCTGGGCTATTTATGGCATTGCTACTTTGGCATCAGCCGTTGTCTCGGAGAAAGGAAAGGCATCATTTATAACGGCCGGAATATTAATTTTGATGTATGTGATGAACATCGTCGCCGGACTAAAAGATAGTCTAAAAGATTTAAAATATTTTTCTTTTTTTTATTATTACAATCCAACACTGGCGATGAATAAGGGCGAGTTTGTTTCCGGAGCTTTGCTTGTCTTTGCCAGTATTGCCATTATTACTACTTTGCTGGCAGCTTTGTGGTTCAACAAACGCGACGTCACCGTTTAGGACAAATTTCAAAAAATTGAAATTTGCCTCATTTTGTGCTAAAATAATGCCAACA
>JAQUMB010000036.1 GCA_028718325.1 Patescibacteria group bacterium | reverse complement strand
TTATTCTATTTTTAATTTATCTTCGATCATCTCCCAGCTTTCCTCGCCTTTGAAGAGACCGTATTTTTGCCAGACTTTTTCACGCTCGATATACTTATGATCATAAATCCCATAGTCATCTCTGTACTTTGCCGGGGTAATATTGAACATAAGAGCATTTGCGCCGGCTAAAAGTCCCCTATGTCTGCCATTTTCATTATCTAATGTTTCAAGTGCTGTTGTGACAGGGATTTTGATATTTGGCATCATCAGCCTGGCAACTGCAATATAATTCAGGGCCAACCTAAGTTTTTCTGTCATATCCTCACTTTCTTTTGCCAAAGGTGTTTCGTCAGCTTTCAGATATGGTCCAGCAGACAACATTGGAATTCCTAATCTCTTCACCAATAACAAATCCTCGGCTAAATTCTTTTCCGTTTGCCCAGGCAAGCCGATCAACCCACCTGAAGCAATATAATATTTGCTGTCAATTTGGCTTTGCAAGCAAGCTAGCCTTTCTTTGAATGAATGTTCGGGATGTAATCTTTGATATATCTTTTCATTTGAAGTTTCAAATCGGAAAAGTGAACCGCTTGCTCCAGCATCTCGTGCTTTTCTATAAAAATCGCCACTTCTTTCGCCAACCGAGATAAAGATAAAAACCCTAAACTGTTTTTTTATTTCTCTGATTATTTCCAATAAATCATTATCGCTATAACCATAATCCTCACCGCTTTGCAAAACGATCAGTTTATAGCCTTCATCTTCGACAGCCGTTTTTATCGCCTCAAGAATTTCGTCTTTACTCATTCGATAACGCTTTATTTTTGAGTCCTTACGAATGCCACAGTATAAGCAATTGTTTCGGCAATAATTCGAAAACTCGATAATACCATGGATACAAACGAAGTCTTCTAAAACATCTTTTCTCAAAGTGTTTGCCTCGGCATATAGAGTTTCTGTCACATCACTTTCATTTAATGAAAGTAAGTATATGATCTCGTCTTTTGTTAGTTCTTCTTTTTTTACTTTTAATTTAATAATAATTTCTTTGAATCGTTCGGGAAGTTTTTCTGTATCTACTTTTGGATATTTTTCCTCCAAAAGATCAATTATTTCTCGTGCTTCGGTTTCATTTATTTTATGAATTGCCAGATTTGTCGCATGCAAAACCCAGTCACCGATTTGTGGATCCGAAATTAATTCAATATTAACCTTGTCTTGCCTCTTGCCATTCTCGACAATAGCAAAGCCATTATTAATAGATTTAATTTTACCTGGTATAGTTAAGCACATTTATTTTCTACCTGCACGAAGTCTGATCCTGTGCGATTTAATGAGAGTGAACGTGAGCGTGACCACTTTCGGCAATTAAAGTTAATATACGGGCTGCCTCATTTGCTTCAATCCGACTAACTGCCAGTTCACCGTGAGCAAGAAGCCAATCGCCTACTTTTGGATTATCAATTAGAGAAAGAGAAATCTTGTGCTCGTGGCTCTCATGTTCTATATATCCCCACTCGCCATCAATTTTCTTTAATTCCATTGGCACTGCCAAACACATGTTTCCTCCAGATATTATTTTATATCAAAAAGATATCTATAGCGAATTTCATCCAAATAATTAGTCTTCTGTAGATATGTTTTCATTGTCCTTTCAGTATTTTTTCAGACTTCCTTATTACAATATGTTTGCTTTTATCATTGAGAGTAATTAGACTAAATCTAACTGGAGACTCTATGAAAAAAATAATCTTATCAGCCTCAATAATTATTGTGTTCATCGGCTATGCAATAAGCCAAAAGGGAGGAACTGGTCAAAAAGTGCAATCAGTTGCAATTGCTCCTACACAAAATAATACCCAGTCACAGCCTCAAGCGAACCCTAGCACTACAACTTTAAACAACTCAACTTACAAAGATGGAAATTATACCGGAGATTCAATAGACGCATATTATGGTAACGTCCAAGTAAAAGCAACCATACAGGGCGGGAAAGTAACTGATATCCAGTTTTTAGACTATCCAAAAGATCGACGAACTTCTCAGAACATAAACAGTCAAGCCACCCCTATCTTGAAACAAGAAGCAATTCAAGTACAAAACTCAAATGTCGATATCGTATCTGGAGCAACCTTGACAAGCCAAGCATTCACCCAGTCATTGCAATCAGCTCTCGACCAGGCAAAGGCCTAAAAAATGAAAAAAACAAGAATATTAATGGGCATGCCAATAACTATCGAGGTTGTTGACCCCTCAGTTAGCGCTGAATCAATAAACAAAGTTTTTGATTATTTTGATTATGTCGACAAAAAATTTAGTTTGTACAAAGAAACAAGTGAAATATCCAAAATTAACCTAGGAAAAATTAAAAAATCCAAACATAGCCATGATATGGAAGAAGTGTTTGACCTGTCTGAGAAAACTAGACTTGAAACAGACGGTTATTTTGATATCAGAAAAAACGGGAAATTTGACACAAATGGTCTCGTAAAAGGTTGGTCGATATTCAATGCCTCAAAAATATTAAGTAATGAAGGTTTTAAAAATTTCTACATAGAAGCAGGCGGTGACATCCAAGCAATCGGACAGAATGCCAAGAATGAAAAATGGAAAGTTGGTATCAGAAACCCTTTTAATGCAAATGAGGTTGTAAAGGTTATCGCAATATCAAATTTGGGGGTCGCAACATCGGGAACTTATGTCCGCGGACAGCATATTTATAACCCTCATCAAGCAAATGAACCTATTGTTGAAATTTTAAGCCTCACAGTGATTGGGCCAAATGTTTACGAAACTGACCGTTTTGCGACTGCAGCCTTTGCCATGGGCAGAAAAGGGATTGAGTTTATTGATAAATTACACGGCTTCGAAGGGTATATGATAGATAAGGATGGAATAGCAACAATGACAGAAAACTTTGAAAAATATGTGGTTAAAAATGATTAGAATAGTCGACAATTATTTAAACAAAACTACGATGTATCGGCTGGTTTTATATTACCTGATTTGTCTGGTTTCGATAGCCTTGGTTTTTAGTTTTTTTCATATTTTACCCTTCTCACCTATCAATCTCTTGTTATCTACTACTTTTTTGATTGCGGTGACTTGGGCCACAAATACCCTTTTTGCTAAAGTTTTTGAGGTTGGGACAAATGTAGAGTCAGTATATATCACAGCGCTTATTCTAGCTCTAATCATCACTCCAGTCAGCCCTGCCACTAACTTTGCTTTATTGCTCTGGGCAGCAGTACTCTCTATGGCTTCCAAATATATAGTAGCTATAAATAAAAAACATATTTTTAATCCTGCTGCCTTTGCAGTTGTAGTCACTGCATTCACATTAGGCCAGTCCGCAAGTTGGTGGATCGGGACGAAGGTAATGCTACCCTTTGTAGTTCTTGGGGGTCTTTTGGTTATCAGGAAAATAAAAAGGCTCGATCTGGTATGGAGCTTTTTCTTGGCAATTCTACTTACTCTACTTGGATTAGGAATATTCTCCGGATTAGATCTGATCAACACTACCAAACAGCTGATCCTACTATCACCGCTTTTTTTCTTTGCCTTTGTCATGTTGGTTGAACCACTGACTACGCCTCCAACAAAAAAGCTTCAGATGATATACGGATTCCTAGTGGGATTTCTTTTTGTTCCGCAAATCCATGTAGGATCGTTTTATTTTACCCCTGAAATAGCTTTATTGATCGGAAATGTTTATGTATTTTTTGTGAGCCCAAAAGTAAGGTTACACTTAAAGTTAACGGAGAAATTTCAGTTAGCTTCAGATGTGTATGATTTTAGGTTTCAGCATAGCCAGAAGTTTTCTTTTACTTCTGGCCAATACCTAGAATGGACCTTGCCACATAACAAGCCTGACAATAGAGGAAACAGAAGGTATCTGACAATAGCTTCGTCCCCGACTGAAGAAGATATAATGGTCGGTGTAAAGTTCTACGAAAATTCCAGCAGTTTTAAGAAAAAACTGCTATCACTTCCTGTCGGTGAGGAGATTTTCGCCGGTCAGCTTTCGGGAGACTTTGTTCTACCCAAAAACCCATCAGAGAAACTAATCTTTATGGCTGGTGGGATAGGTATAACCCCCTTTAGAAGTATGCTCAAATCCCTTATCGATATAAATCAACAAAGAGAAATTACGTTAATTTACTCAAACAAGTCTGAGAACGAGATCGTATACAAAGATGTTATAAAAGATGCTGAGAACAAAATTGGATTGAAAACTGTATTTGTACTCACGGACAAAAAAGCCATCCGGAAAGGTTGGGAAGGATGGTCGGGAAGAGTTAATAAAGAATTAATAAAAAGTTCGGTACCTGACTATAAAAATAGCAAATTCTATATTTCAGGCCCAAAATCATTCGTAGATGGGAGTAAACTGATACTAAAAAATCTGGGAGTAAGCCGCAAAAGAATAATAACTGATTATTTCCCTGGATTTGTATAGTTATTATCACGGTCACTATCAAAAGTTCTTATTTTTATATATCATTGGCATAGACAGGAGAGATTGCCATAAAACTGCGTGATATAATTACTAAAATTATTTTTGCTACTGCTATAATATTCCCCTTTGGTTTAGCAGTGATCCTTATCGCACGAAGAGTACTGGTTAAAGAAATGCCTCTTAGCTTTGTGCCTTTTTTGTTAGCAATTATTTTTTTTGTTGTTCTTCTCACCTTGCAAATTAAGTCCGAACAGATATTAAATAAGATCGGATATGAAAAGCATAAAACAACACTAAATCTCTTGGCTATACTTTTTCTTGTTAGCCTGACTGTTCTTTGGCGAATATTATTCATATATAAATTTAAAACTCCACAAGTTACAGAATTTGGCA
>JAQUMB010000035.1 GCA_028718325.1 Patescibacteria group bacterium | reverse complement strand
AATAACGGTCTTGGATGGATCCGGGCGGGGACTCATTACATCCGAACCTGTGCTAAAATGGCTTAAAAGGACAGCTGAGAGCAACAAAATTCCGTATCAATTAGAAGTATCCAGCGGAGGGACGACAGATGCGACTGCAATTCAGCTAACAAAGGCAGGCATCCCTTCTGGAACGATAAGCCTACCAGCAAGATATATCCACTCGCCAGTCGAGGTGATAAGCCTAAAAGACCTAGATCGATGTGCAGAACTGATTGCATGTGCCATAGAGACGGTTGATGAGTACTTTTAGGGTATTTAGTGGATTATAAAGGCATTTGAAATAGAACAAAAAAACTTTTCAACGAAAGGGACATCCTCAAACTCTGAGGATCCTATAACCTGCTGCCCTCTCCAACCTATCCATTATTGCGAGCCCGATGCCCTTTGTTTCCACGCCTTCCGCGATGATCATGTCAACTTTTGCCTCATCGAAACCTCTGAGAATTTCAAACAAATTTCTAGCAACTGTCCTCAGATCAGCTCTGCTACCGGCAACTTTAACGATGTCTGCATCGTATCTGGGACTTTCGCTTGTTGCCATTATCCCCACTCTTTTTCCTTCCAACCTATGTTCGTCTGCGAGTTCCTGAACCTTTCTTGTGAGGACGTCAAAATCCTCCCCCTCTACCACGATCATATCTGAGCTAGGTGCATAATGCTTGTGTTTCATTCCGGGGGATAGAGCAACCTCCGTTTCTATTTTCATCCCAGCTACATCAATGGCTCCCAACACATCCACTAGCTCTTCAGCGGTGATGCCGCCTGGTCTTAATATCTTTGGTTTGGAAGCGGTCAGATCAAGAACTGTGGATTCTACACCTACCCTAGTTGGACCGCCATCAAGTATTATATCCACCTTAGATCCCAAATCCTCCACCACATGTCTTGCATTGGTTGGGCTGGGTTTTCCTGCAGGATTGGCACTTGGTGCTGCAATTGGCACCCCAGATTCAGCTATGAGGGCAAGGGGCACCCTGTGATCAGGCATTCTTAGGGCTACCGTCTCTAAGCTGCCAGTGGTCACATAGGGCACGATCTCAGATTTTTTTAGGACAAGCGTCAACGGACCGGGCCAAAAAAAGTCCATTAGCTCCTCTGCCATCACTGGAATGTCTTTCGTCAGCTTGTATACCTCTTCCCTGTCAGCAACATGCACTATAATGGGATTGTCCGCTGGCCGGTTTTTGGCTCTGAATATGCTGGCAACCGCTTCCGAGTTTAGAGCATCCGCTCCAAGACCGTAGACAGTCTCGGTCGGAAAAGCAACCAAGCCGCCCTTTCTGATTACATCCGCAGCGATCCGAATTTTATCTATTTCTGGTCTTTCGGTGTCTACTTTTAGTACCAAGGGTCTGCTCTCTTTTGACATGGCAAAACTAAGATATATGACAGTGTATTTTAGGGTTTGTTTGAGCACTCAATGATTTATTTTATTCAATCGTCAGGGGGTGTTTTTCCCATCCGTTTAATAATTGCAAAATATCAATGCTTCATCACCAACGCCCAGCCCAATCTTATCTGAAATACCCCCGTTTACTTCCAAGACATATTTTGCCTTTTTACCGGGATTTATACTGGGACAAATATCCGTTTTGCAAGGTTGAGTATTCTTGCTGATAAAAACAACCTCTTTGTCTTCACTGATCCAGATTATGTCCAGGGGGATCAGGGTATTTTTCATCCAGAAGGGGTGAACTCCTTCTTCTTCAAAGATGAAAAGCATGCCTTTGTCTGGATCAAGATGTTCCCTGAACATTAAACCAAGAGCTCGTTCGTCAGGAGTTGTGGCCAGTTCAACATAGAAGCAATTATCTTTTAGACAGACCTGGTTTTGTTTGGAGACTTCTGTATCTTGATTGATGCACCCAATAATTAAAACTGCCAATGTTATAAGTGCCAATATCCCAATTAAAATTTTGTGATGATTTTTCATTTCAAAGTGTAAGTATTGTGTATAACTTTTTGTAGATAAAAGAGGTTGTGATCTCATTAGCATATATGCTATGTTAAGCAAGCGATCGGCAATTTCTTCACAATCTTGTCCTACCTCTTCGTTTTACTCATTATTAACAAATATTTAAATCCACGAAGATAAAAATTATATTGTTCAGCCCTTTTATGCCACAAAGGAGTATTTGATGTTTGGTTATGCCTTGAAACTGCGATTATATCGACAGGTTCGAAATATTTTTCCAAAATGGTGTAAATTTTGAAACCTACAGGTATGAAACCACTTTTCTTCCTCCAATGATCGCCAATAAGCCAAGCTATATTTTTATTTGGTTTAAGAATGCGGTGAGCTTCTTTTGCTACTTTTTCTAGTTCTATAAAAAATTCTTCCTTTTCACAGGAAATAGTCCCTATGTTATCTGGATGCTCATTGTAACCAATGTTGTCCGAATATGGAGAATCTATAAACACAAAATCTGCCACTTTGTCATCAACAGGCAAATTCCTAGCATCTGCTTGCCTTATATCTTCTCTGTAAGGGACTATATCAAAGCCTAAAACTTTCCTGTTTTCTTCCTTACAAACATCAATTGTTGTTCCGCTACCGCACATAGGGTCAATTACAAGGTCATCTTCCTTTGTATATCTTTGAACAAGATTCCATATTATAAATGCTGGTGTAACCCCAGAGTATTTGTTATCACCATGTGGCTTATCTCCATAGTTTTGGGTTGGAAAGTCCCATAATGTCGTTGTTTCAAGTTTAGGTTTATCTTTATTCATTTCGAATCCCAGTTATAATAAATTTCAATTGCTTTATTATACATCTCAGCTTCAAATTCTTCATCCCATTTATCTTTTCTTAACTTAGCATCCAAAATGTTACCTAAATGAACTTGTGCAAAAAGCAAAAACTCTCTTCTCTTAATAATATCAAGTGGGTATGGTGCAAAATCAGGTTTATTGTACCTAAGTTCATAATTAATTTTATCAAACTCCTTCTCAATTTGTTTTTTCTTCATCTTATCCCTAATTATTTTTTAACAATTTCTTTAAGTCGTCTATAAAGTGTTCAAATAGTTTGACTTTATTGCTATCCTCAATTTGTCCAGTAGTTAAAACATAACTTCCATCAAGGTCTACTTCTACAATCGCTCGACCTTTCTTCGCTGGCTCTTTCTGTGTTAATGTACCATCTTCATCTGGCGTGATAAAATAAACCTTGATATGTTTTGTTGTATCATCTTGCAAAAGCTTTAATTTCCAATAGCCAGATTGAGCAATTCTCTCTCTTAATGTTACCTTGCTGGTAATAACAGCCAGCACTTTGTAAGTTTTAGGAGAATAAATGATTATATCTACATCTGGCAGATGTAAACCAAATTCACCATAATCAATGGCTAAGTTCCTTTTAACTCTGCTTAGTTCTTCGGATAAGTGGATTGTTTTCTCCAACTTGTTCCCATTGAGAACTTTTAAACCAAGATTTTCCACTTCCTCACGGATAATGAATTCTATGAGTTTTTCTAAATTTTTTCCTTTAAACGCCTTCCAACTTTGCTCATGATCCCCCCTAGGAGTTGGATGCTCTACCCAATCCCTTTTATGGATTTCTTTTGCCTCTGTCAACAATTCTGAAATATGTTTGTATGTATCAGCCCCTAATTGCTCTCTCTTTTTGAGATATAGGTTTTTCAGGCCCTCAAATTTCATTTTCTTCACCCCTTTAATCCAATCACAATATATTCCACAGGGTAAGCTTCGGAATTTGCATTATCATTGCTCGCAAATCTACCTGTTTCCTCGTCTCTTTTTTGGGGAAGTATTTTTAAAGGTATTTCCCTTTTTATTATCCGATCAACTTTAAAACCAGAATATTGTAAACTCTCAGCAAAAACCTCAGCATTTAATATATCTACCCCCTTTAATCTTGTATCGCCAATAACATAACAACACCTACCACCATTTTTTAATATCCTAAAATTCTCATCGAATACTTCTTCCATGTCAATGAAAAAGGCTTCAATCTCTTTTGCCATTTTTGGACTTATGTCGAACATCTCATTAACAATCCTAGTGGCAATTTTACTCCGTACTTTTCTAGTTTCATACATCTTGTAAGCGGTCCCAATAAACTCCTTTCTATATTCTTTCAAATTTTCAGCTAAATCAAGCCAAATCGTAGATAACTGGTGTAAATCAGCATATTCATAACTCGTAACATAAGGACTTGAACTTATAATTAAGTCAACAGTAGCATCACCTACAGGTTGTTCTCTCGCATCATCTATCTTAATATTCAAATAATCATCAAGGTTGTCTAGAACTTTTTTAGGAACAGTTTTATAAAAAGCGTTGTTTCCCTTTTGCATTTTAGTTAACTGTCTTTTAAAAGCATCAAAGGGTTTATTAGGTATCTTATTTAGGTCTCTCGTTGGTTTCGTACTTCCTTGGAGCCAAATAGAACAATTTTTTAGAATATGGCTAAAAGCAACTAAAAAGAAGTTTCTTATAATTTCATCATCTTCGTAATTAATAACTCTTAAGATTTTACCTAATTCGATTTTATTTTGCTCAGTAAACCAATAATTAATTCTTTCAAAATGCGTTTCTGGAATGAATGGTTGGATTACATCTTCAGATAAAATTTTTTGTATACCACCTAAAAGTGGTTCTTTGGATAAAAATTCATTGATTTTTTTATCAAGATAATCGGGGTCTATTGGTGTCGATTTTACTTTAGTTATTAGATAGGATACTTTGTTAATATCTGTTCCACTTGCCTTAAACCCTCTCGATATCGCAGTAACAATAGTAGTCCCACAACCGTAAAAAGGATCATTTATATGTGCGACTTTTTCAGATACATACTCATCAATTAATTTTTCAACTAATTGGGGGATAAATTTAGCAGGGTATCGATGATAGTCGTGGGTCCATTTGCCTGTATCTGAGGGTTTATATTCTACAAAAGACCAGTCCTTATCTATCTTTTTCGTATTGAATAGATCCAAGATTTCTTCAGGGGATTTCATTTATTTTTT
>JAQUMB010000034.1 GCA_028718325.1 Patescibacteria group bacterium | reverse complement strand
TGATTGGAAATAGCACCTATATCTCTTTTTTGGATGAAAAAGACATTGAAATATTGATTAATAAAAAACTTAATAAAAATTTATTTTCTGTTGATAGAATAAGATTCTACAATTTAGATATTATGGATTATTTGGCAATCTATACAAATGGATTAGATAATATACATCGAAAAAGAAAAAAAGAAAAAGACGATTTGCATAAGATTGAACTGATAAAAAATTATCTAAATAAATAGTAATTAAAGTAGTAATTATTGACAATCACTACTTTTTGTGTTAAATTCTCGCTAACAAAATTGTCCTTTGAAAATTTAATTGGAATGTGACCAAGGAGTTGAGATGAATAAAACCATCTACCGCATAGTTGATGGTCTCGCGCATATTATGAATGTATCTTCTGGTGAAATAATGACATTCGAAATTGATGAAGAGGATGTTGGGTTTCTATATGAAAATTGGTCAAACCCTAAATTAGATCTTGCCCCAGATGTCAAAAGTCTCTTTTCTGACACTGGTCAAGCCAATACTCGACATTGTCGATCACATCTAAATAGCCTTGGCATGGATTTTTCGTTTCCTACAATAGTCAATATAGAGTTGAATCGTCGTTGTTCACTTAACTGTATCCACTGTTATGTTGGCGAAAAAGAAATTTCGTCCAAGACTCAAAGTTTCTTCGAGAGGATGACAACAGAACAAATTAATTCATTCCTCGATGAACTGAAAAAATTAGGTGTTTTCTTGATAGTTTTTACTGGTGGTGAGCCTTTTTTAAACAAAAGGTTGAAAGAGTTTGTTCATCTCGGAATCAAGAAAAAGTTTGTTATAGAAATTTTCTCAAATCTCCAATTTGTTCCCAAGTGGTTTAAAGAATTGAGCCAATTAGAAACGATGATTGGGAGAATTCAAACCTCAGTTTACTCTTCTGACCACACTATACATGATGCCATCACAAGAAGACCTGGTTCACTAGAAAGAACGCTCACGAATCTTTGTGACTTAGTTAAACTAGGCTTCTATGTTGAGGTTGCCACCCCGTTAATGAAAATGAACTACTCGACTTGGCCAAACACAAAAAAGTTCTTCAAAGAATGTGGGTATCATCAAGATTTTTCTTGGCCAATTGTCGAAGAGTATTATGGTCAACACACAGGTAAAATTTCACTCAATATAAGCGAGGAACAGTTTGCAGCTTTTTGTCAAAGTAACCCAGGGTTCATTCTAGAAACAGATTTCTCAGAGGTACAAAAACCAATCTGTGAAATGGGCATTTCTCTCTTCAGCATAGATGCAAAAGGCAATGTGTACCCATGCAGTGAAATTCCCATTCCAGTAGGCAACATTGCCAATAGCAAAGTTGAGGAGATCTATAAATCTGAAGAAATGCAATTCTACAGGAATTTAAAATGTGGGAATACGGGCATAAAAATAGCTCGTAACTACTGCCCAGGCACAAATCTTACCACTACTGGCACCCTTTTTGGGCAGCCTGATTTTATAGTAAGGTCTATCGAAGCAGCTATACAGAAAGGAGGTTAATTATGAAGAAGTTCACCCCCATTCGTAAGGCGAGTGACAAGAAGGACACCCTTTGTCCTGGTTGTGCGTCTCGTAGCTCGTCCCACTAGTACCAACTGGTCCGCCAAGGAAAAGGTTCGCTTGAACCTCGATCCATGGCGGACCTTTCTCTTTTAACTTATAAATTCTCCCCATCATAAAACAACAGGTGGGCACCAGGCTCTATCTGTACAACATTATTATCCAAGTTTTCTATCTATTCTTTTTTATAAATTCTATTGACGACTCTAAAATATACTTGAAATCTTTTTTCTCTCGGCACAAGCTTGCAATATGTGTCTGCAATGCAAATGTCGACGGTTTGTTGTTTTGCTCTGGGACAATAAGAATTTCAAAAAAAATAAAGTTTAACGTTACCGTCAATGCTTCATTTAAATCTAATATGTCTTGAGTACTAAGCCCTTTTTTATGGCAATAATCTGCAAAATTGTGTAAAAAATACAAATGCATAGTTTCATGGCAAATTGATGTTATTTGAGTTGCAAGATTGCTCCAGAGTGTTATGTAAAAATAACTGTCTTTCTTATTGTAAGGGCAAATCGTTAAGGTAGTATAATACACATCTATTTTTTCAAAAGGTAGTTTTTCTCCAAAATAATTTTCTAATTTCTTCAAATACTCCTTTTCTCTATCTTCCCATATGGCTTTAATTGAACCAAGGTTCTTGTCAATAAAAAGCCTATTTTTGCTCTCAAATTTTTCTAGATATGCTTTAATATCAATTATTCTCTGTTCTTCTGATATGTTTTTATCAGATATTTTTTTAACAAAACTAGGTACAAGAAAACTTGCCATGCTTTGTTTCAATTTTTGTTCATCTCTTCCATAGTCAGGGTATTTTGAATTTAGAAAATTGTTTTTATAATTTTCTAAATCTTTTTCTTTGCTATAAGTAAAACTTAATACCATGTGTCCTCCATAAGCTATTATATTAAAAGAACTGACCCCTGCATACCCCACGAGGGTTTTCAGATAAAGATGGAGTTATAACCCTCTCCCCACCATAAAACAACTGCAGGCTGTCTTATACGCTCTAATAAATATTCAGGATTATCTTTTAGCTTTGTATAATTAATATTTAAAGGTTTATCTAAGCTTAAAATAATGTCTTTTTACTTTCTTTTCAAAAGCGCTTAGGCTTACCCCAAATTCATTTTTAAAAAGTTCAGAGAAAATCCCCTCTGTTAATTTATTGTTAATTTTTTTGACCAAACTGACAACTTTTTCTTTGCCGAATTCATCAACCAGATCTTTAACCATTAGATATCCCCATCGATAGGTCTCATTGTCAGTAAATGAATAATATTTTTGCGTTATTGACTCTTCTGTGAAAGATGGTACTAACCCTTTTTGTTCAGCCATAAACATCGCTAATCCTTCCGCGAGCCACCTTGGTTCTCCATTATGGGTGCCCGTGATCTGGTTGTAAAACCAATGAGACATTTCATGTTTTACAACTTTCCAAAAGTCGTCGTTTTTATGAGGCGTTAGTTCTTCAACTTTGCTCGGGTGTATAAAATAAAGCCCCTCAGGTCTAGTGGAAGCCCTGACCCAATCCTGTGTTTTCCGTCCAAGCGCCTTATCCATTTCTTCACGAGAGTAAACAAATATTATTTTGGGAGTAACATTATTTTTTTGACCAAAAAAATCTTGGCATTCCTTGATAACTATATTTAATTTATCTTGTTCTATGTTTTTTGTCATTTGTATATCTTATCACAATAATGTTTTTGCTCGGGTTTAATCTATTTAATAATGAGAAATAATTCAACTATAGTTATGTGTGTTTAAAAAAGTATCGTCCCGGCAACCCCTCAAAAAATGGAGGTTGCCGGGACTTGATTTGCAGATATTTGAGTCTGTTACTCGTCACAGTCGATGCAGTCGTAGCAGTCGTCGCCACAGTCGCAGATTGGACCGTCACACGAAGCCGAAGACAGGCTTACTGACGAGTTGTTCTCCATGATACTGAGAATTTCCACTTGTTCACCTCCCTTGATGATGAGGGTTTGAAGAACGTTAACGCTGAAAGCTGAGAATCTTGCTACCCGTGACTAACTATCTTCTTCCAGGACAAACCTTTTAAAACAACAGCCACTTTCTCAGTATCAGCATGCGAGAAATGAGCCGCTTCTTCCAACGTCATTGCTGTCTTTTGAAGTTCCTTTAGGAGTAGACCGGCTTCTTTTCCCACCATTGTCACCGATCGCTTCCTTCTTAACACATATCCGAATTCCTCTTCTCTGAATTTGACATCAGGTTCAACCGAAAACAGGGTTGTGCCCATTATCTCAAATCCGTTTGTTGCTTCCTCTTGGGGAAGAATCACATCATCCGAATTGGTGGCGAATGGGTCCATCCCCCTGATAGTACTGGCGTGCTCCGCTTCACACCGGCAACCGCCTGAACAAATCGCAAAATGTTCACAAAGCAAACATTTCTCTGGAAGTAGTTCTCCTGTTCTCCATTCATTCATTCGAGAATAGATGACAGCCAAGTCATCCTCAAGTATGTTGCCATATGTTCTATTGGAATGGGAGCAAGGCCTAACTTGTCCATCCGGGCCAACAGTACCTGACAGAATGCCGGCTGAGCACCGCCGCCTAGCGAACTTGGCATACCTCACTGTGTCCCCGATTAGACACAGGGGGTAACTTTCGAGGATGTCAACCTGTATTCCCGTCTCCTTCTCAAGCCGGAGGAGATCTTCAAGTGAACACTTCACTTGGTCTCTACTCGGTTGGATACCCGAATAGTCTATGCACCGGAGTGGTGGTGATGCTTTGGTGGCAGAAAACGACTTCGCCCCCAGTTGATGGGCGAATAATCCTGTCTCATAGACATGATCTGCATTTTGTTGAGTAATCACCATATTTGCGCTGAAGCCAACGCCGTTTTTCCTTAGTAATTCTATCCCCTTGAGTGTTCTCCTAAAAGACCCTTCTCTTCCCATCATCGTGTCATGGACCTTTTCCTTGCAAGAAGCCAGGGAGGTTAGGATCGTAAACCTACCAGCCCTCTTCATCCTCAAGATCAGTTTCTCGCTCATGACCGTAAGATTCGTGTTTATTGAACACGAAAACTCTTTTTCAGCACAAAGTCGAATTCCTTCCACCAAGAGATCCGGAAAAAGCTGTGGTTCCCCTCCTGTGAGGGTTACATAGAAGATCTTCGCCTTCGCTAGTGCATCGAACGTAACTCGCAGTTGTTCGATAGACATTGTTGTATCAGGATCGTCGTCTTGACGTTGATAGTTGTAACAATGAGGACAGTTGTTCGAGCACTTTGTTGTAAGCTCAATTTGAACCCCAAGGGGCGTGTAGAGTGCGCGATATAACATGGTTTTACTCCCTTTCAAGGTACGTTTTTACAAAGAAAACACTCCGCGAGAAGTGTTTTTTTATCTTTGTTTATATTGGCAATAACTTAGCACAAAATATTTCCTACGTCAAGGGTATTTAAAGACAAGGGATTAAAAAGTTAAAGGGGAGGTTTTATGCTCCCCTATTTGATAGATTTATATGTTGCAACTAAGGTGTCGGATTTTCCGATGTAACTCAAGGTCGTGACCATGATCAAACGCGGGTTTGACCCCTGGGAGAAGTGTAGGATCTGAAACTCATTCGGAGCATATGGATCTCTCCCAGCTCCATCAAAGCCAGAAGCTCCCGATGTGCCGCAGCCAACCAATGTGACACAGCCGTCTTGA
>JAQUMB010000033.1 GCA_028718325.1 Patescibacteria group bacterium | reverse complement strand
AAACCAAACGTCGATGCAGTTAAGTGGTTAAAAGAAGATATTTACCCGCTACTTAAAAAAGAAAAGATTGTCGTTAAGGTTGTCGGCTCGAATCCACCAAAAGAAGTTTTAGATTTAGGTGAAAAAGGGTTCGATATATTAGGCTTTATGTCCGATGAAGACCTCGACAAATTATTTTCTACATCCAAAGTCTTTATATCCCCACTAAGGTTTGGTGCGGGATTCAAGGGGAAAATAGCTAAGTCAATAAGTCGGGGATTACCGGTCGTATCTACAAAGATTGGAGCAGAGGGGATGGGCTTTAAGAATAATGAGAACATACTTATTGCGGATGACGCTAACTCGTTTGCCGAATCAATAATAAAGCTATATTTAGACCAGAAGTTATGGGAAAAAATTTCAAAAAATTCAATAAAGCATGCCAAAGAAAATTACTCATATGAAAATGCTAAGGATAAAATTAGTGGAATCCTCTAGTAAAATTTTGTATAAAATAAAGGACTTCCTTGCCGATAATTTTATCATTATATTTGTTTTATCCGTTCTCATATTTTTGTCAATTTGGTATATCGGAAGAACTTATGTAGACGTACCCTTTTTGGACGGACTTATGCATTTAACTACAGTCGATAATTATTATCAGGGAAAGCTTTCACTAAATGACATAATTAGGCCCTTTGGAGAACATAGACTAGTGGGGTACTCACTAATTTACCTAGGGAACGCAATCTTTTTTGGCTTAAATATAATTTTGGAACCATATATCTTTCTTCTTACCTATATAGTTATTGCTATATTTTTGTATTTGCCATATAAAAAATTTTTTAGAGCGTATTTCGAAAAAATTGATAAACGCTGGATTCAAATATCATACGCATCGATATTGCTTATTATTTTTAGTTTAGTTCATCCTCCAGAAATATTCATGGCAACGCAATTTGTTATTGCAACATTTTTCTTTATAATCACAGCTTATTTTTTTGATTTGTTGGCGAGAGGGAAAGAAGGAAGGAAAACCTTAATATTTTTTATTTTTTTCATGTTAATCTATTTATTAATATTTAGTGGATCATATTTTGGTGGCGCACTGTTCTCTATCACTTTTTCTTTAGTCTATAAAAAGATTTTTGCTGAAAATAAAAAGTTGAATATAAATATTATTACTGGATATTTGTTAACAGTTTTTATTATTTTTGTTTATCTGTATTTTGCCAAAATTAATACTCTAGATGGAATGGGTTTGTCTAACAAAGTAATCACCTTCTTTTCTAGAATAAATGAAACATCTCTAAGCTTGATAGCTGGATTAAGTGCTTCGACTATTGATATACACACTTTTCAAGAAAAGATAATAAATGATAAATATATTTTACTGAACGGTATCGCCCTTTTTTCTATTGGTATGTATTCCTTATATCAATACACAAAAAACAAATTATACAAAGAATCATATATACCGATATTGTTAATGATGTATTCGGTGGGTGCAATATTTACAATTCGCTTAGGGCGCCTAAACGGTGGATGGCAATGGGCTATGAATGAATGGTATTCGTTTCATTTGTATTTTTACCTAATAGGGGTTCTGTGGATTTTATATTACCTTATATTCCAGGCTTTTCTTGAGAAAAATGATTTGAAAGTATCGAAAGGGAAAATAATTACAATTTGCATAGTTTTTGTTAGTGTTTTGTTAATTTTTTCTACCTCAACATTTTCAAGTTATTATCAATGGAAAAGAGGCTCTTCGGTAAAGATATATTTAATAAACAAGCGAAACGTTTTACTTAATCCCACAGACAGTACTATTGATCAGCTTCTTTGGGCAAAGAAGGACACTTACAAAGCAATTGAAATACTAAAAAAATACAAACTTAGTTCTTATAGAGACTGAGTTTTAAAAACAAAACTTCTCATCAACAGAAAAGAAATGATTGCTATGGGCAACAATAGGACAGCTCCCGCAATGTAGTTACTTACATTGAATTGATTGAAAATCCTTAGGCCAATAACATTTAATATATATACAATTAAGTAGACTCCAAAAAATTTAAAAATCAATTTATTGTCATTACTTTTGAAAACAATTAATCCGGTGGTTTTGAAGTTAAAAATGATAGCGATAATGGTACCGAATGTGATAGCTACTAGATAGTTAAAGTGTAGAAAAATAAAAAAAGCGAACAATCCATAACCAAATAAAGTGTTTAATCCTCCAACAAAGAGAAACTTTATAAACCGTTTATCAATTTTCTTGATCAAAGTTTATTCTTTCCTTTTCAATAACAAGAGGCCTGTCTTTAACTTGCGTATATATCGCCCCGATATATTCTCCTAATATGCCTATAAAGAAAAGTTGGATTGAGGAAAAAAAGAAAAGACCGATTACCAGGGGAGCGACTCCGACTTCGAAGGTGCTCCAAAAAATAATCTTGTAGACCAGATAGCCTATGGCAATTAATAAACTTAAAGTTGCCACAGCGAAACCGATGAAGCTAGCTAGTCTCAACGGAACCTTTGAATGGTTTACGAACCCCAACATCCCAGCATCATATAATGTATAGAAGTTATTATGGCTTTTACCCTTTTCTCTTTTTGGTTGGACATATTCGATTTCTTTTCGATTTACTCCATACTGAGCAACCAATCCTCGAAAATAGGGATATGGTTCTTTCAAGTTTTTAATAACATCGACAAAGCTACGGTCATACAATCCAAACCCGGTAAAATTCGCTATATGCTCAGTCTCTGAAATTCTTTTAATCGTTTTATAGTAAAGCTTTCTCAACATAAACATTATCGGATTTTCTTTGCTCGTTGGTTTAACCCCGATAACTATCATATGACCCTCTTCCCAATACTTCAGAAATTCATTGATCATTTCTGGTGGGTCTTGTAGATCGGCAGCTAAAGTAATAACCGCATCTCCTTTTGCTTGGAGTATTGCATGATGAGGAGAACAAAAGTGTCCAAAATTCTTTATATTTACTATTATTTTTAAGTTTCTATCTTCTTCAGCTAATCCTTTTAAGATTTCGACCGTTTTGTCTTGTGAGGCATTATCAATAAAAATATGCTCATATTCATATTTATCTGATTTTTTCATTATATCTTTTACCCGCAGGTAAAGATCTTTTACATTTTCCTCTTCGTTGTAGCAAGGGGTGATGATACTTATTAATTTTTTTCTTTTATCCATAATTTTTTTAAATTATTAACTACCTGATAATATCAAAAAAAGTGAGTTAAAACAATTCTGATGCCGAATAAAGTTGAGGCCCGGGGCCAACATACTGCTTTCACAGTATTGTTGACCTCGGGCCATTTGTGGAACGATGAGCTAGCTGGTCACATTGACCTTGTTTCCCAGCAGCTTGGAGCGACGATCCGTGAGCATCTTGATCCTGGCTGCGTCTTCGCAGGAAATGCAGCCGTAGAGGTCTGCCTTGTTCTCGAGCCACTCGAGCTCGAAAAGGTTGGCCTTCAGGATGCCATCGTCAGCACCAGGCAACGGAACACCCCCAGGACAGGAGAAGATCACCTTGCGGGTCTCATACCTGTCGAGAAGTCCGGGACCGAGATCGTCGATGAAGGGGAGAGTGTCCTTGGAGACACCGCCACCCATCGCGGTCTCGAGGTCGGCAGCCTTCGCCTTTGTGAAGAGCTCCTTGGCGACCCTCTTGATCTCGGGGTGACTGTTGATGTCATCGCGAGATAGGCTCATCGAGCCAGAGAGGTCGACCCTTCCCAGAACGATGCCGCTGAGGGTCTCGATCCCAGGAACAGTGAGCATCTCCTCGAAGTTGGCAAAGCCGGTGATCGTCTCGACGTTGACTGCGAACAGCACACCGATCTGATCGTCGCAGATTGCCCGAAAGGCACCGATCGACTTTTGCAATGCGTAGGCCGTCTCGATCATCGGAGCGATGACCCTGTCGACACCCACCAATTTGGCGAGTGCCATGCCGTTCTTGTCCTCACCACCACCAACCTTGAGCGTCAGCCCCAAGCCAGCGTGCATGATGACGTCCTTAAGCCGGATCAGTTCTTCCGGCCTCGTTCCTTCTGCTTCGAGCTCTGCCTTGATCCCATTTACCCCGTGGTTTTCACGGAGGTCAATGAGGGTTTCGACCATGCGAAGCTCTCTCTCGTTCATCCTTCCTCCTTTGAAAGGTACAAGCAATTTTTGTTTTGCACTGCGTAATTTATAACATATAACTTTAAAAAAATCAAGACTTTTTAAAGTTATCAGCGATTATCTCATCGATCGTCGTGATAAACTGCTCGTCTATTTCTGCTGGTTCTAGTCTTGTTTTGCCAACTTCTTCAACTAAAACAAGGTTAACCTTGCCAGACATTGTTTTTTTGTCTTTCAACAAGAGTTCCTCAAGCTGAGCAGAAGAAAACCTGCTCATTATCCTAGTAGTTTCTGGGCTTAGAAGATCGAAGATCCTTCTCCGCACATCGTTGTTAACGGCTGTCAGCATGTGGCCAAGTCTGGCGCTGATGTCGTTAACTATCAACATTCCAATGGCGATGGCCTGTCCGTGGGGGATCTGATAGTCAGTGATCACTTCGACAGCGTGTCCGAAAGTATGGCCATAATTTAGAACTTTTCTGACTCCCAGGTCAAACTCATCAACTTCTATGACCGCTTTCTTGATAGCCAAAGCGGTGAGGATGAGCCTTCTATATCCATCGAGAGATTTTACATTTCCAGCCACGACAAGTTCGTTATAGAGAGAATATGCGTCTTGGCCACCAATTAGGCAAAGCTTTAGTATCTCCCCCAAGCCGTTACTGATATCCGCTCTCGCAAGAGAAGGGATAAAGTTTGGATTGATGATCACCTTGTCTGGAGCGTTGAACAAACCGAGTTGGTTTTTAACTCCATGGTAGTTGATCGAGGATTTTGCTCCGATGCAACTATCACACATCGCAAGAAGGGTAGTAGGTACAAAGTACCAGGTAATTCCTCTTTTAAATGTGCCACCAACAAATGCGGCCACGTCTTGGATTGTTCCTCCGCCAACAACAACCAACTTTTCACTTTTTGAGAAAGACCTAGTTTGTAAGAAATCAATAAGATCCATTGCTCCTTCGATTGTTTTGAAATCTTCGTTGGCCTCAGCCATGAAGGTGTACGGATGATTGACTTTGAGTTTTTCGTAAAGTCTTTTATCGCAAAAAAGAACATTCTTAGGATTCTCTGCTAGAAGGGCAGCAACTGTTTCTGAGGTATCTTGTCCTCCGCGATATTCAACATCATAGTCTTTTAGTCGGGACTTAACAACGAAAGACGACGAAAAGTCATTTTCTACCTCAAATTTTTTGCCGCAAATCTCAAATATCAAAGTCATTCCTGAAATCCCCCAATGATGTAGCCGCCGTCTACGAGGATGTTTTGACCGGTGATGTAAGTGTTTTCTTCAGAACACAGGAAGTAAATGAC
>JAQUMB010000032.1 GCA_028718325.1 Patescibacteria group bacterium | reverse complement strand
TCCATAATATCTAAATTGTAGAATCTTATTCTATCAACAGAAAATAAATTTTTATTAAGTTTTTTATTAATCAATATTTCAATGTCTTTTTCATCCAAAAAAGAGATATAGGTGCTATTTCCAATCAGTTCTCTTGGATGATCTGGATCGATAGAAAAACCTTGCTTTATAGCAATCGTTTTGTAGATATCAAAACTGTCAATGATCAATAGGTCAATATCATCTATTTTTCCGTCCTCTCCAATTATCAAGAATAACCCCAAAGACCCATAAATTGTTGGGGTGATGTTTTGTTTATTTAAATCTAAAACAACTTTACAGAATATATTATAAATTTTTCTGTTTTCATTTGTTAAGAACATGATATTTTGATTATAACAGCTAAATTTTTATTGCTAAATAACATATTAATAATTTAAAATTCACGCTAGTTGTTTTATGGTGGGGAGAAGACTATAATTTTACTATTAAAGAAAAACAAAATGTTTTATAAGATAATAAAAATATTATTAGGTCCATTAGTAAGGTTATTTTGGGTTAAAAGGGTTGAGGGTTTAGAAAATATACCAAAGAAAGGACCTTTTATTTTTGCAGCTAATCATTCAAGTTATTTTGATTTTATTTGTATGATAGCAATAGCTCCAAGGCCTGTCTATTTTCTTGCGGCTGAAGTTTTCTATAAAAGTTTTTTTTGGAAACCAATCATGTTGGCAACTGGTCAGGTAAGAGTCGACAGATCAAGTAAGGACAAAAATGCTGTGTTTGAAAGTGCAAAAAAAATACTTTCTGATGGGAAAATATTGGGTGTTTTCCCTGAAGGAACCAGATCAAGAAGTGGTAAAATCCAAAAGGCCTACAGCGGGGTTGCACGGATTGCTAAGGATAATAAAGTTAATATAGTGCCAGTAGCTATAAAAGGAACATTTGGGATTATGACACCATACGAAAAAATGCCTCATTTTAGGAAAATAGCTGAATACAAATTTTTAAAACCAATAAAGCTGGAGAATACGACAAAAAGTGATGATGAAATAGTACAAAAAGAGTTGATGCCTCTTATTGCAAAAGAAGTGGGAGAAGATTACTCATGGTAATTATCAAAAAAAGCTCAAAAGATATATTAGAGATATCAAAGAGGATTGAAGAATCCTTTATGGAGGTGAGCTTTAAACCAGGGAGAACTGTATTTATCAAACCTAATTTATCTGGCAGGCAACCCATAACAGAGGGAGAAAACACGACAACGTATTTTTTGGATGCATTGATTTTAGTTTTAAATAAAATGAACTGTGAAAAAATTATTATAGGTCACTCATCTTTGTTAGGGACAAAAGACAGGTCATATCCCTTTGAAAAAATTATTAATGACTCTGGTTTTAGCAAATATTACAAAAATAAAAAAATAGATTTACTAAATCTTGATAAGGCAAAAAAGGGTAAAGCAGAAATAGGAAAATTTATTTTTGAAACCCCAGCCAAGCTAAAAGAAGTAGACAGTTATATTAATCTAGCAAAATTAAAGACGCATATGGAAACGACAATAAGTTTTTCAATGAAAAACCAAATGGGACTTTTGTCAGAGACCAATAGGGTCAATATGCATAGGAACAATTTAGAGGAATTAATTGCGAAATTAGGATCAATAGTAACACCCACAATTAACATAGTAGAGGGAATCGTTGGTATGGAAGGGAATGGGCCACATCATGGGGTAGATAAAGAAGTCGACTTGTTTTTTGTTGGCAAAAATATGGTAGAGGTGGACTCTGTAATTTCGTATTTGATTGACCTTAATCCTAATGAAGTGACTCATCTGGCAGAAGCACAAGCGCTTGGTGTCGGCAAAATACCAAATATAGATGGACTAAAGAAGTATGATAAATTTAAATTTGAGTTTAATAAAGCAGTTAAATTTAAAAAAATAGGGAATAAAATTTTTGTTTGGCCCACAACTAGTTGCTCAAGGTGCATCACTGCTTTGAATGAAGCTGGGAAAGAGTTCAGACGTCCTAATAAAATATTTAAATTGTTTATAAGTGGCTTTTTTGGTAAAGAAAAACATATAATAATAGGAAAAGGGTTACCATTGAAAATGCCAGATAATTCTAAAATCATTTGTATAGGTTCTTGTTCAGGTGATTTAGCTAGAAAAAAATCAGCTGATTGTCTTAAAAAATGCCCGCCAACTGTATCAGAGGTTAAAGAGTATTTGACTAAACAGTTATAAATGAATTTATTTGCAATACAATCAATTGTTACTTCAGGTCTAGCTATCTTATTAGGTACTTTTGCGTTAGCCAAAAACTGGAAAAGAAAAAGTAATATTATTTGGTTTTTTGTAAGCTTGTCAATATCCTTGTGGAGCCTAGGTTTGGGTCTAGAAGTAATTTCCCCAAATGAGAACTGGGCTTTAATTTGGAATAGAGTCCTTTATATCGGGGCAATTTTCTTGCCAGCATTTTTTTACCATTTTACAGTAGAGCTTATAGGTATCGAAAAAAAAAGAAAAAAGACAGTACTCTTCGCTTACTTTTTTTCTTCCTTTTTTGTTGCGCTGAATTTCACGACACCACTTTTTGTGTCAGGAGTGCCGCCAGTCGCTGGGTTTAACTATTGGGTATCTGTAGGACCATTGTATTTGCCATATTTCTTTGGGTTCACTGGTATCTTTTTGTACAGTTTTGTTACTCTCTTATATTACATTCCCAAAGTATCTAAGGTCAAAAAAAATCAAGCTAAATTTTTGTTGTTTGGTAGTGTCATAGGCTTTCTGGGTGGTGTAACAAATTTTTTTCCACAGTTAATAAGTATTTATCCTTTTGGCAATTATTTCGTTGCTGCATATATGATTTTTATAACATACGCAATCGTTAAGCATAGGTTGATGGATATTCGTTTAATTGTAGCAAGATCGATTGCTTATGCAATTTTATTGGCAACACTAGCTTTTCTTTATGCTGGAGGAGTCCTTGGGATAGAATGGCTCTTTTTCCGGACTACCTTTAACCAAATAAATCTGGTGCAAGGTATTATCAGGGCGGTTTTAGCGGTGATTATCGCCTTTACTTTCCAACCCTTACGGAAGTGGATTACGAAAAAGACTGATCGGATTTTCTTCAAAAATGCCTATGATCCACAAGTTTTATTGGACGAGTTGTCTCATACGATGGGCTCGACAATCGTTCTGATCGAGCTTCTCTATAAAGTCACTGATATCTTGATCCAACAAATGAAAGTTTCCCGAGGTTTGTTTGTCCTTTTGAAAGATGACAAGGCGATCTATACTATCCAGGCAAATGGATATAGGGAAAACCCAAAGGTAGATGTAGACGACGCCATAAAAATAGCCAGGGACGGTACAGCGGTTTATGATGAGCTTGAGGAAAGCTCACAATACAAAGAACTGTTGAGAAAATACGAAGCGGCGGTCTCGATTCCGCTGAAGACTGAGAAAGAGATTGTTGGAGTTTTGTTAATTGGTGAGAAAAGCTCCGGGGATATGTTCAATCAACAAGATTTACGTATCCTTGAAATCATTGCTCCAGAGGTTTCGGTTGCTATCGAAAATGCTAAATCATTTGAAGAAATCAGCCGATTCAATGTTACTCTACGCCAAGAAGTGACACGAGCCACTCATCGTCTCAAAGAAAAGAATCAGCAGTTGCGAGAATTGGACAAGGCCAAAGATGAATTTATTTCGATGGCTTCCCATCAGCTCCGTACCCCGCTAACGGCGATCAAGGGTTATCTCTCAATGCTTCTCGATGGTGATGCCGGTGAGATCAAAGTTGGCCAATTTGATTTTATCCACGAAGCTTATTCCGGGGCCAATCGAATGGTTGACCTAATCAACGATCTTTTAAATGTCTCGAGGATGGATACCGGACGATTCTTTATCGAACCGGTCGAGGTAGATATCGAGGCAATGGTCAAAGAAGAGATAGAGCAACTGATGAACCAAGCGACTGACAAGGGCCTAGCGCTGAAGTTGGAGAAAAAAGGCCCGGTTCCGCATATCTGGGCTGACGAAACCAAGATTCGCCAAGTGGTTATGAATTTTATCGATAATGCGATTCACTATACCTATAAAGGTAGCGTGACAGTAAAGCTAGGCAAAGAAAAAGGAGAGTTTGTTTTTACCGTTACGGATACAGGGATTGGTGTGCCACTGGTAGAACAAGCCAAACTCTTTGATAAATTTTATCGTGCCGACAACGCTCGTCATGTCCGGCCGGACGGGACGGGACTTGGTATATACCTGGCCAAAAAAATTGTTGAGGACCACAACGGATCGATCACCTTCGAGTCAAAGGAAGGCAAAGGTTCGACGTTTGGCTTCAAACTACCGTTGAAAAAGGAAGCTGTGCTGGAAGCGGCGAAAACCAGCTTGCCGCCGGCACCGGTAGAACAAAAAGAAGACATTATCCATAAGCCGCTCAGTGAGCTGGTCAGTGAAGAGCCAATGCCACGGAATGAACTGAAAAAATGGGATTTACAGGTTAGCGGCGACACAGATAAGACAGAATGAGGCATGTATTACATAAATTTCTAATATCTAATCAATAATTCAATCTATGGTTCGAACGATGTGAGGACTACAAACTTCTCACTTTGTTCGAGAAAAAAGAAAACACCCCCAGAAATGAGAGGAGCGTTTCCTGTCAATCTAGGGGTGGATGAGGTCATGGAATGAGACCGATGGCCTTCATTAACCTCTTAGTGCCCAGGTCATTTGTTGCAACGGCACGGTAAGTGTCAAGTCGTTGTGAATCCGGTGACTCACATAACTCGATGGCGCCGAGGGCTCTGTGGCGATCAAAGACACCGATAGCAGTTTTCCATCGGATGTGTGAGTGACCCGCCCAGGTATGCTTTTTCTTGTCCAGAGTACGAACGCTTATTCCTGAGAAAAAGTACTGATCCGGAACATTTTCGAGTGGCATTAGTGTTACGATCATCATCTGAATGTGGAAAGGGGCGATGTTTGAAGGATCAACATCTATCCCTCCCAATTCTAGTTGGACAGGCTTTGGTAGTCCATCTGGAGTCAAACTCAAAACCTGTTCAAATGCCGGGAACTTCAAAACCCTGAAGCCGAGTTCCATCCAAACCTCCAAAAGTGAGCACATTTTTCATTTTTGTTTGTTACATTATACCAAAATAAGAAAACCACCACTTGATTACACAAAGGAAGTAGCCCCAGCTGAGGGAGAATCCTCAGCTGGGGCAGCGGACTTGGTGGAGGGAGGCCAGATCGACTAGAGGTCGATCCTACTTGATCTTACGAACCTGTCGCCACTGGATGGTTTGGTTACCGGAAAAGACGGTGTAGTGTTTGATGATGCCTTTTCTTACCAGCTTTTTGCCAAACCAATCCAGGTAGCTGCGAGTCCCGCCCATCAGCTCCAGTGTTCTGGAATTTGGTCCGCGATCAGCGATCTCGATCACGATTCGGACATGATTGTAACTGATCTCAACCC
>JAQUMB010000031.1 GCA_028718325.1 Patescibacteria group bacterium | reverse complement strand
CCGACGCTCTTCCGATCTATGGGAATATGTGCCCTTTAAAAGCTAAGGTTGAAGAAACACAAGAATAACTTTTGGAGCGGGCAAGTAATTTTGTCCGCCCAACAGCGCCCGCTATTTGCCCGCGCTTGTTGAGTTTTACTGGTAATGGTTTTTTAGTTAAGACGTTACATAAAAAAAGGAGTGTAACACAATGACTGTAAAGGTTAGACATCTTAATGAGACAACGGCTGAAGCAAGAACATTCGCTTCAGTTAATAACGAAACTGAATTAATGGACTTAATCGGTTTTGTAAAGCGATCTGGCGGAATCTATATGTCAGAGGAGGGATCGACCGATCCTTTTCATAGTTATCAACTGGTTATGGATGAGAAAGAAGTATTTGCAGAAATAATAATAGGGAAAGAGGATTAGCTTTTCTCTAAATGAAAGGTTGCTTTATAAGCGTCGGGCACAATTGCGAGTTCTCAAGCGTGCCCAGGGCGCAAACGGTACAAATGACGGAATGAAAACAGATGAATGAGAAACTTTTTTTAACTATGATTTTAAGGCACGCTACGAAGCAATTGTATGGCGGGCGCTGTTCTCAAGGCGCGCCCAGGGCGCGCCTTGAGAACGAAGCTCCGGCTTAACTTGCCGAGCGGTAGTAGCTTTTAATATTTTAATTGGAGAATAAAGATGAGTGAAAATAAAAAACCAGAATTGACCGAAGCGAAAGCGAGGTCAACTGTTGAAGCCGGAGTTATGCCGAAAAAATTATTTGGTGGTGGTTATAGAAAACCGATAAAAGATGAAACTGGATATTGGTGTAATTGTGCAATCCCAAATTTGGTGAATAGCATGGGCAGAGGGACTGCTTACTGTTTAAGATGCCATACAGATTATTACCATTAATTTTTTACGGTTTAACAGGTTTGTGCCTAACCCGCAAACAGCAAAATAGAGAATGATGAAAGAAGAAAAAGAAAATATTAAAACTGAACCTCAAGAAACCGACAACAATAGTTTGTCGGTTGTTGAGGCACGAGTTATACAGCAAGGCGGGTACAGAACGATTTTAGTTGATCCCCCGTGGCAATATGGAGTATGGGGAAATAGTTATTTAACAGTAGAACAAATAAAAGCTATACCGGTTAAGAGCCTTGCAAACAAGAATTGTGAATTATACTTGTGGACTACACAAAAGTATTTACCCGATAGTTTTGAGGTGTTAAAGGCGTGGGGCTTTAAGTATTGCCAAACATTAACTTGGTGTAAAAAGCCAATGGGTAAAGGACAAGGCGGAGTTTATACACCAACAACAGAATTTTTAATATTAGCGAGACTTGGTAAGATGCCAAAAGTTGAAAGAATAGATACAACTTGGTGGGAAGTAAAACGACAAAATAAACACAGCAAGAAACCGGAATGTTTCCAAGATATAATAGAGACCGTTTCAGAAGCCCCACGACTTGAAATGTTTGCAAGGCGTTATAGAATGGGCTGGGATGTATGGGGCAATGAAGTGGAAAGCGATATTAGCCTTGCTGTATAACGGTGTTGCGGCTAACTTGCAAAAGACTAAATGGATAAAAATTAATGAATGAAAATAATTTACAAATAGAACAACAAGAAACTACCGACAATACTTTTGTCAAAGTTGAGCCGTTAGTTATGTTGCCCTATTACGACCAAGACGGAATAACTATTTACAATGCAGATTGCCGAATAGCGATGCGAGCTTTACGCCCAAGTTGGATTATTACCGACCCGCCCTATGGGATAAACTATAATGCAGAACGGCAGAATTTGAATAGTGGACAAAAATATAAGGACATTGAAAATGATGATGGCAATTTGAATTTAGAGTTTATCTTCAGTGCGGAAGGGAATAAGGTGGTTTTTGGGGCGAACTGTTTTCCTAATCTTTTGCCACATAGAGGACGCTGGATATGCTGGGATAAAAGAACAAACGAGCAAGCTGATAAAGCACTTGGAAGCCCATTCGAATTAGCGTGGACAAGTTTAACAAGCGGATATGATAGAATTTATAGAGTAATGCACGGTGGATTTGTGAACGATGATGGTGGCAAAAGATTCCATCCGACCCAAAAACCAGTGCGGCTATTTTACAGAATACTGGAAGATTTTACAAAGCAAGATGATTTGATACTTGATCCATTTATGGGAAGCGGAACGACTTGCGAAGTGGCGAAGAAATTAGGCAGGAACTTTATTGGCATAGACATCAGCAAGCGATACTGCAATTTGGCGGAAGATAGACTTAACATTTTAATATAAGGCACATAACGTTGGTGCGTTTGTGCCGTTTGCAAAAACAACAAAAATAAAAGGAGAAACAAAATGCAAAGCGAAATCGAATTAAAAGAAATAAGCAAAATGCTAACTGCAACAAAACCAGAAGATACAATAAGACTAAAATCTCTTGCGGATAGATTAACCTTGATAGCAAATCGGCACGAAACGCTTAGTTATGCAAGCCCAGTTTCATCGGGCGTCCAAAACGGCGGTAGATTTGCATTAATAACTAAGAAAAGAAAACCAGAAATAATAATTATAGCTGATGATATTGAGGATTATGAACAAGCTATTGAAACTTTATACTGGAATAAAAAAGGTTTTAAGCCAAGTGGGAACAATTGGACAAAAGAAGAAATGCTGCAAGATTATAAAAAGGTAAAAATTTATTTTGAACAACTTTGATAGGCGGTTTGGTGCATAACGTAGTTGCAATTGTGCGGCAAAATTAAAGGAGAAGGACATGAAAAAGGAAGTTAGGGAACAAGTTAATCGGTTTCTGGAAAAGCAGATTACCGAAACTAAATACAAAATTTTCAAAAACAAAAATGAAATAAACAAACTTGTAAAGGAACAAGAAGCATTGAAGAGATTAAGAGGCGAACTTAATTCATTAATCAAAAAAGTTGAATAACAATTTTGCCCGCACGAATTGCGAGTTATAAATTTTTTGGCGGTAATTACAAACAAAATAATGAGGAAATAAAATGAGAATTAACATTGAAACAAATGGTAAGAGAGTCACCGACAAAGACATTAGAGCATTATACATCATTCTTAACGGACTAAATACTGGTAGTGAAAGAATGAAGAAAGCACATTTAGAATTTTTTGCGGATAAACTTGGCTATAAACTTGTGAAGAAAGATAGCCAAAAAGATTTATAACGTAGTTGCGGCTAAACCGCAACGGACACAAAATATAAACTAAAATTTAAGAGGTAAAATTATGTTACAGAAAATTAAAAACTTCTTCACAAAAAAGTTGTCGGATTTGAGCCGCTTGTTAGTTTGTGAGCGGAAATTAACAGCTTACGATGTTGAACGATTTACTGTTCTTTATTTTAGAATGCACAATGAATTTTGTTTTAACCAAATAGAATACGACTGGTATATAAAATTTTCTAAAGACCACGAGAAAGAGTTTTTAGCATTGACAAAATTATTGTATGAATCATTGCCCGAAAGCCTTTTAACTAAATTAATGGGCTGTATCAGCGAGTCAAACTAACGGGGTGGCGCATAAGCATTTTTTGAAAAGTTTTATAACGCTAAATAAGAGGTTAACATGAAAAATGAAATTCAATATAAAGAGGTGTCTGTTAATGTAAACGGGCAAACGATTTTAACAATAAGTAGTCAACATCTTTCTGGAATTGAAAATATTGATGAATATAAAGATGTAATAATAGACTTAGCCGATTCATTACTAATGTTTGTTGGGACTGATAAAAATATGCTTGATGCGTATGTTACTTTGCGCCCCAGCGTTCAGAGATTTGCTCAAGAAATGGAGCGCAAACTAAAGTTAAATGACCACAAAGGTGGTTGGATGAAAATGACCCCAACAGAAATATTAAGCGACTTAGCGAAAGAGAGACTTGAACTTGGACAAGCTCTTGCCATAGGTGATTCAGAAAATATTTTAGAAGAGTGCGCGGACAATGCCAATTACTTGATGATGCTTGCGGAAGTATCGGCGTCAAAGTAACGTTGGCGCGCGATTCAGCCGCTTTTTAAGAAAAAAATTTTAGGAGAGAAAATGGGAACTATAAAACAGACATTAACCAATATTAAAGAACAATTATCAGAACAAGAATTTTGTGAATTGATGAAACTATTCGGTTTTGAAAAGAATAATGAGAAATCAGAAGCGGCTGGGATCGCTTGTTATCAAGCGAACCCGCGTGATGAAAAGTTAAAAAACGAATTAGAAGAATTAATGATTGATGGATTTCGAAAAATAGATGATTGGGAAGATAAAAACGGAGGGAAGAGTATTAACCCCGAACAAATAAAATTTGGTAATACAATATGGGATTGGTTTTTAAGGGCGATTCTTCGCGCGCCAACGTTATCAAGGCAAACCCAGCGGGTTTGCCTTGATAACAGAGTGGCGATTATGCCGTGCCCGTAGGGTTAACGGCGATACATAGTTTTTTATTTAACATGCTAAGGAGGTTTTAATGGCAAGAGCAAATTATGATAAAGCAAATTTGAATCCTCACAAAGAAGCAAGATTGGCAATGTGGATATGGAGCGAGCAATATGCAAAAACAGGATTGGGTTCAATGCAATTTTACGAAACATATTTAAGTAGTAGAGAAAGACGACTTTGCGAGCAGGCAATCAAAGATATTTTGAAAAGTAGAGATATGTTACCTAACGAAAAAGAATTTCAGGGTTTACCAAATGTTAGTTAACACTACAGGCAACGGACATGAATCGTTAGTTGTCCGGCGCGGAGCGACGGTAACGATTCATCACATAATCGCCACTCTGTTGTCCGGTCGCACCGCGACCGGACAACGGATTTCCGCCTAACAAGCGGCGACTAAACAACGAATGATTATGAATTTTACTAAACAACATATTACAAATTAAAAACAGCCCAAAGAATATAAGCCGTCTTTGTTGAGGCGGTAGTTATAATTTTGGCTGCGGTAAAAGAAGGAGAATAGTATGAGTGCAAATATTTATTGGAGACCAGATACGCAAGCAAGAAATAATTTTGACGTAGGCGCACCGAGTGATTTTATTGATAGCATAAGAGAAGCGTTTGGAGAATTGCCAGTAAAACTAAACAGCAAAGATGTACCAACGTTGAAGGGAATGGCAAGCGTAAAAAGTTTGTGGAGAAACGATAACCCCTACAAAGAAATTATTGAAACGATAGAAAAGGTTGGGGAAATTGAAATATGGGCTGAATGGTAGCAGCCAATAATTATAACATTATGCGGCTTAACTTGCCGAGCGGAAATAAACTTAAAAATTATTTGAGGAACAAATGAAAAAGAAAATATCAAAACCCAAATTGACCGAGCGAAAGCGAAGGTCAATGTTGAAGCCGAAGTTATATTTGCGCCGGATATTAGGATTCTTCTCTAAAATATTTTCACCCGGTTATTCATCTTGTATGCGTTGTGGAATTACTTGGAAATTTACTAAAGAGCATTCTACATCTTATAATGAGCATAGCGGATGTTTTCCTTTATGTGAACATTGTTGGCAAGAATTGGGAACGCCAGAAAACAGATTAATATATTATCAACAATTATGGGCTGAATGGAGTTTATATGCACCTATGCCAGAAGAAAAATGGGATGCAATTGAAAAAGCCGTTTACGAAGGAAGATAGGCGCAAATATAACGGAGTTGGTTTTAAGGCGTGAGCGACATTTTATAATATAAAACTGGAGTTAAAACAAAATGGATACAACAAAATTAGATGTAATAAGTTTAAGAAATTATTCAGAATTTTTTGCGACACATGATATGCCCGATGATGCAAAATTATTAACTAATATAGCGAATCGCCTTGAAAACCGAGTTATACAAGCCGTTTCTCAGGCGTTGCCGTAGCCGAACGCATCTTCCGAAAAAAATGTTTATGATAATTGTAAACAATTAGATGGTGAGGGAGATTGTGAAAACCTTAACGAAGAAATTGAAGGGCTGATTGACTTAGGAAGTTTAGATACCTCAAAATTTGGTTGCATATTTTTTGAGCAAAAGTGAGGCGGAGGTCTGGCTAACTACTTCATAATCCGAATCGAAAAAAATATTGGGTTTTAATCTAAAATATGAACAAAGAAGAAAATATAAACCCTAATTGTCCGACAAGTAAACCCTTAACGATTACTGGAAAAATAAGTGCAAGGGTTCCGGTGCTTTATACTGCTATAATTCAGTACGACTTAGTAGATGAAAAAGAGTTCGAGAATATGTCGGCATTTATAAATCATGCAGTTAGAAAAGAACTACTAAATTTGGGGTTTAATCTTAAGGTGACCGAGATTCCTTCGGGTTGGTTTGATGGAACAGAAAAGGGTGGGTGTGTGCCTACACCGATAAGGAATAAAATAATACCTTATAAAAAACGGAGGCGATACTTTGGATAAGATTACCGGCGAACAAAAAGTTAAACTATATATTGAACAGAACTTAGAACACGGGGAGTTCTGGAG
>JAQUMB010000030.1 GCA_028718325.1 Patescibacteria group bacterium | reverse complement strand
CGATGGGGGCAACACCGGAGGCACTGTTTCCGGAAATAGCTACAAAGCATTTAAGGATGCACTCATGAACGAAGCCCCGGGAGCGAATTTCAAGTCGCTCACCGATCGAGGGTTCAACTTCAATGAGGTGGCGGTCGCTGTCTACAAGATCAAAATGAACAAAGGTATGCTGATCTGGCTGCCGATCAAAGGCGCAGTACACGCTATGTCACCCTCAACCATAGCTGTCTCGTACCAACAAGATCCTGACTGGAAACCCTGGTGACGAGTTAGAAAAAACGATCTCGGGGGGGGGCGCAGGCTTTGCCTGCGCCCCCCCCAAACACTAAATTGTATAAGCGCATTTGCGCTTTTTTTTGTTAGTCACCCCATACTCCTTTGCATGTCATTCCGACCTAAGTAGAGGAATCTGATATAATCAATTTTATGAGAGAATATTTTGTATATATCATGACCAACCAGAGTGGAACTCTGTATATTGGTGTAACAAATAATCTAGAAAAACGAGTGTTGGAACATAAGAATGAACTTATTGATGGCTTCACAAAAAAATATAATTGCAAAAAATTAATATATTTTGAACAAACCAGTGATGTTGAAAGTGCAATCTCGCGCGAAAAACAACTTAAGAAATGGCGTAGAGAAAAGAAAGTCAAACTAATAAATAAATTAAATCCAAGCTGGGAAGACCTATCCAGATCTCTCGGCTTCGATCGAGATGACATGGAATGGGGATGAAAACAAGAATAGACAAATTAATTGTGGAGAAAGGATTAGCCGAGACTATAAAAGAAGCTCAAGCTTTAGCTATGACTGGCCGAATTATTGTAAATGGCAAGGTATGTGATAAGCCGGGAACCCTAACACTAAAAGATGCAGAGGTAATAATTGAGGAAAAATTCCCATATGTGTCACGGGGTGCTTTGAAAATTGAAAAAGCTTATCAAGAGTTTAACTTGAATTTTATGGATAAAATATTTTGTGATATTGGTTCATCGACCGGAGGGTTTACTGATTTCGTTTTACAACATGGGGCAAAGCAAGTTTTTGCCATTGATGTTGGTCATGGGCAACTCGATCAAAAATTACGAGAAGATAAGCGTGTAGCTGTCATGGAAAGAACGGATTTTCGTAAGGTTGTAAAATTACCTGAGAGTATCGACTATTTTTTGTGTGACGTTTCGTTCATATCTTTAAAAAAAATGTTACCCCACATAAAGCAGCTAACAGCAAATAGCCAACAGCCAACAGCTTCCATAATTGCCCTTATAAAGCCACAATTTGAAGCGAGTGCCAGAGAAGTGACACAAGGGAAAGGGGTCATAAAAAGTGAACAACTTCGTCTCGAAATCGTCGAGGAGATCAAAAATTTTGCTCAAGATTTGGGCTTCGAAATTCAGGGCTTAGCGGAATCGCCAATCAGAGGGACAAAAGGAAACGTAGAGTATTTATTGTATTTAAAAACACGAGCATAAGTTTTTCTCTGTTACTCTTCTCCTTGATGAGAGCTTCCTTCTCTACTTTTTTCCGCAAAAAGTAACAAAAACTCTCAACCAGACAGCTTTTCAAAATATCACTCATACACTCACTCAAATTTAGAAAATCACAACTCCTTATCAGTCGGGGCATAAAGCCCAAGTGATTTTCTAAAAGTTCATTCGCTTTTCGTTCTTTTTGAAAACTGATGGTTGGGGAAGAGGGCAAGGGCCAAAAGCTAATAGCCAATCTATTAAAATCAGTAGAAAAGCTAAAAGCCAACAGCCAATGGCCAACAGCACATAGCTTCTCTAAAATTTATTCGATCTGAATTCAATCAAAAGTTGGCTTGGACCCTGAATTTTGAAGCCCTTTGATTCACTGATTGAAAAAGTGGAGAGGATTCGGTCACTAAAAAGTTTAGAATATCTAGGCAAATCTTTGACCCGGAATGCAATATGCTCGACAAAACAATCATATTGCCAAAATACTTCACCTGGATGAGGTTCAATCAATTCCATTTTGTCATTTAGCTCCGTACCAAGACGAAATTTTCCTAGCCTGCGATTATGATATATAACTTCTCCATCAAACTTTGATCGTTCAATAAAATAATTCTTCAAATCAGAATATTCATCACCTGATAATGCTTGTAGTCCAAAATGGTCGAAAACAATATCTTTATCTTCAATATCATACTCAGCTAGATATTTTCTAGCAGCTAGTTCATAATTTTTTATTTCTTGGGGAGTAATTTTCATAAATAAGCTCTTAGCTATTTGCTATTGGCTTTTAGCTTTTTAATAAATGATTTGATTTGTGCTCCCAAGCTTTCTGAATTATTATAAAAGTCTGCTAAATCGCTCGGCTTTATGTATTGTAGTTCTTCTGCAATTTTCATACCAGCTACTGATTCGTGCAAAGATCTTGGAGAAATAAATAAAAATTTAGCAAATTCTTTATCACTTTGGCATCCTTTGCCTTCGGCTATATTCAGTGCAACTGAGACTATTGCCCTTTGGATCTGTGAAGAGAGACTAAACCTTTCTTCTTTTGGGAATTTATCAACGATTTGATAAGTCATTTTTATCAGGGCCACTGAATGTTCCCAAATTTTAAGTTTTTCGAATTGATACATCTTTCTCCCTAAGCTAACAGCCAACGGCTAATAACTGATGGCCTTTACACATTAAACTTAAAAATCATCGTATCACCGTCTTTGACGACATAATCTTTTCCTTCAAGTCTGACTTTGCCTGCGGTGCGAGCACCATTCCAACCTTTACATTCGATTAAGTCTAAATAATTAACGGTCTCGGCCTTGATAAAACCACGTTCGAAATCGCCATGAATGACTCCAGCGGCCTGTGGGGCAGTAAAACCCTTCTTTATAGTCCAGGCTTTGATCTCTTTTTCTCCGGCAGTAAAATAAGTCTGCAATCCGAGCAAATCAAAGCATTTTTTTACAAGTAGATTTAACCCTGGCTCTTTTTGTCCTAACTCGTTTAGATATTCTTTTTTGTCGTTGGTGTCGAGCTCATTCAGCTCGCCTTCGATTTTGGCCGATATTATTGTTGTTTCATTAGGTTTCAAGTCAACCGATTTTGGATCAAAATTTTTCAAGTGTTCTTCGTCACCATTAATTATGTAAAGATGCGGTTTGGCGGTCAATAAATTTAAATCTCGAAGCACTCCCTTTTCTTTTTCTGACAAATCTAAATCACGGACAGGGATGTTTTTGTCGAGAGCCGCTTCGGTTTTATTTACTACTTCGATTACTTCTCTAACTTTAGAATTACCCTTTAGCTCTTTGGACAATTTTTCAATCCGTTTTCTCGTTGTCTCAAGATCCGCTAAGATAAGTTCAGTTTTAATCGTCTCAATATCGCTAACGGGATTTATCTGTCCCTCAACATGGAGAACATTGCTATCGGAAAAAACTCGGATCACTTCTGCGATTGCGTCACAAGATCGGATATGCGCCAAGAATTTATTTCCCAGTCCCTCCCCAGTTGCCGCTCCTTTTACTAAGCCAGCAATGTCGATGAACTCTACGACTGCCGGAACAACTTGTTTGGTAGGAATAACTTTGGCTAGTTGGTCCAATCGATCATCCGGAACCGGCACAATACCAACATTCGGGTCAATAGTACAAAATGGATAATTTTGTGCGTCAACCTTATTTCTTGTTAGTGCATTGAAAAGTGTAGATTTGCCGACATTGGGCAAACCAACGATCCCGATGGATAGTCCCATGATTTTCTCCAAAATTAGCAGTTACAAACCTCGAGGTTGAAAACTTCTCAGCACTTTGTGTTTCGAAGGATATATATTGTTCGAGGCAAAGCCGAGAACTGTTACCTTCAATGGCTGGGGACTTCTCCCTACGTTCGAAGAATAACTTTCAACTTCATAATTTTTTCAGTCAAAGGCTGATCTACCTTTGACGGAAGTAAAACGTTGCGTTATGTCTGATACAACGAAAATTCTAGCACGAAAATATGATTCTTGACAGACTAAAAACTTGTTGACAGTGAAAAAAAGTATATAATGAAAATAAGCTATGACTCTGGGGGGAGTGCAAAAAACAAAAATGAACCAACTTAAAGGTAAAAAACAACTTGTATTATTGGTAGCAATATTGATTATTGTCGTTTTCGCGGCGGTAATCTTTTTTGGTTATTGGTATTTGCGGGATAAAAAAGAGACTAAAACTGCTAAATCCAACCAGAGTTGCGGTGAATTGGTGACCGAAGATGGCAAAAAAGAGGGATTAGCTCCCTACTCTCCTGTTGTAAAAGCAAAAATTAGTGGGAACTTTGATCCAAGCAAAGAGATTTGTCAGTGGTCAGTGAATGGCAAAGATTATGGCAAAAGCAAACCATACGGTGATTATTGCATTCGATATGGTTTAACTTTTTATAACATTGGTGATTATAAAATTACCAATAAAATTGAGGGACAAGAAAATTGTCCAACGGAAACGACTTTAAAGGTTACTGGCTTGACAGATGCAGAGAAGGCAAGACAATTAACAATAAAAAAATCAGGCATGACGGCTGAAGACATAAAATTGATGGATGAATATGAAAAAACAAAAAATTAGTTTCAGACAGAAAATTATTGATCAAAAATTATTGACAGCATCTTTTGTCATTGGGTGTTTTTTGATTGCAATGGTATTGGTTCCAGCCGGAGAATTAGCAAAAACTGTTATTACCAAAAAGCCAGTAGCTTTAGCAGCAGGGACATGTAACACTTACCCAAATGTGATTTTCTCAGCATGGAACTCAAGCACATTTACTGGTACTCTCTGTTCTAGCGGGACTCTAGCGGGCTTAGATACTGGATATTCAACTGGTGCTATAAAGTACACGTGTGGTGGGACAATTTGTTATTTGGGAAAATCTTGTAGAATTTGTAGCTACGGATCCGGTGACCCTTGTGGGTGGGTTGATAATTTTTATAACCCGACTGATTATCGCCCTTGTGGCGGGAACCATATCAGTACCTATAATTGTGGCGATCCAACTATTTCAGGCTGTGGAGACGCATTTTGTGGCCAGGGAGTCTCTGGTGTTCCAACGAGTACACCACCTGGGGCAGGCAGATGTAAATCAAACAATACTGCTGGAGCTGTCACTTTGTCGGAAGGACAATATTCTTGGCAATGTACCGGTCCGAAGGGCCATACCATAGGCTGTGGAGCACCCCAAGTAATTAATGGATCCTGTGGAGCATCGCATCTAAGTTGTGCTGCCGGGACCGCATCCGATACGCCAGCTGACACGTCCTGTAGCTATAATTGGACTTGTGTTGGAGTCAATGGCACTTCACCTCAATGCTCAGCAGCAAAAACCGGAACTCCAGGAACAAATGGTTCTTGCGGCGCCTCAACAAATACATGTAATTCAGGCACATTTGTCGACACTGCTGACGGTTCTTGTACATATAATTGGAGCTGTCAAGGGACTGCCGGAACTTGTGGAGCTGCTAGCGGAGCCACATCTAACTGTTCAACGTCGAAACCGGTTACGAATGGAGCTTGTGGTACAGCCAACAAAACTTATGCGGCAAGTGCAACAAATTTTGGAGCAGATACGTTTTGCTCATCTGGAACGGCTAGCCCAGCTAACCCAACCTTTCCAGCTGCCGGTTCTTCTACAGGATGGTCTTGCACAGGATCATGTGGTGGAGCAACAGCATCATGTACGGCAACGAGACTCTCATCTGCCCCAACCTGTGCGTTGACGCCTAGCCCAGCCAACATTAGCAGTGGTGGGAGTTCCACAATATCTTGGACTACAACCAATGGAACTTCGCTAACAATCAATAGCGTTTCAAAAACTCCGGTAGCATCAGGTTCGATGTCAACCGGGGCTTTGACTGCCACAACGACATATACAGGAAGTGTTACTGGTCCTGGGGGGACAGGGGCATGTTCGACGACAGTCAATGTTATCCCAGCACCTACTTGTTCTATCACGGCTACACCACCAAGTGTCTTGGAAGGCGATAGTTCGACATTGTCTTGGTCGACTACAAATGCGGTAGACTTCAAAATCAATGGTGCGATTAAGACATTGCCGTCTGGCTCTCAATCTACCGGTGCCTTGGCTGCCACAACTGTTTATAATGGCATTGTTACAAATTCGGCAGGAGGAACAGCGAATTGTTCTGCGACAGTAACAGTTTCGCCTAGGTGTAGTATTACTTCCTTCACTGCGACGACTACACCAGGCTCGGGAGATGTAACTCCTTTTACTGCCAGTTCACCAGTTAATAATCTGTATTTTTATGCCAAAGGGTCAAGGGTAAATTCATATAAAGTCTGGCTCGGCAAAACGAGTCCGACTGCCAGTCCAGCCGACCCAGCGGATATCACGCTACCAAACGGAACACTGAACACAGTAACCAATACGGCTGTGGGATCAAATACTGATTTTACCTCTCCAGATAAAATATTGACTCAATATAATGCTTACATTTATGGTTACACAGGAGCAAATTATACGGCTCCTCAGTGTTCTGCCACTTTACCAATAACTATCCAAGGGGCGACCTGCTCGATAAATTCAGCGACGATTACTGCAGACACTGCTAGCCCGACTCTACCCAATGTTTTTAGTGTTTCACCCTTCAAAGCCTATACGCCGATCGATGTGATATTAAGTGGAACATACACAAACACTTTCCCAGATCCGATACTGTTTATGTGGGATTTTGACAAGGCCGTTTCTACGGGTTCTGACTCTCAAACATATAGTTCAGTTTCGGTCAATCATCGATACGATAATCCAAATATTCCATTCCAATCAATCACGGCCGTCTTAAGTGGCAAGCTCGACAATGGTTACGTTTGTGATAGTACAAAAGAAGTTTCTCTTGAACTTCATCCACAGCCAGGCCTAACTTGCAAAGTAGCTCCTGGAGATGGGTCATCACCGTTGGTTGTAAAAGTAGACTATGTTTTGACTGGGATAAATGGAGCTTTGCCTTATACTA
>JAQUMB010000029.1 GCA_028718325.1 Patescibacteria group bacterium | reverse complement strand
CCTGAGTTTATCTGAATTTGGTTAATCCCATCGATTTGGTATTCGACCGGGTCTTCGAGGGTAATAATATTCACTTCCGTACTATTCATTTTGTTCAAAAGCGCATAGAGGGTCGTTGATTTACCAGATCCGGTCGGTCCGGTCGAAAGAATCATGCCATGAGGTCTTTTGGCTCCCTCTTCGATTAATTTATAACCTCGACCCTTTATTCCTAAATCTTCTAAAGTTATCAAACCACTGCTTTTGTCCAAAAGACGCATTACTACCTTTTCGCCAAAAACCGTTGGTGAGACTGCTACACGGACATCTACTTCTTTTTCATCAATCTTTAGGCCAAAACGTCCATCCTGCGGAACACGATGTTCATCAATTTTTAGATTTGACAAGATCTTGATTCTTGATATAATCGCCGCCAAGATGTGAACTGGCAGACTCATCGTTTCGTGCAGTACCCCATCAATACGATACCGAATTTTTATTATTTTTTCTCTAGGTTCGATATGCACATCAGATGCTTTTGCTTTGATCGCATATTCCAGAATAGTGTTTACCGCTCTCGTAACTGGGGCATCTTGAGATATTGTTTTGTCACTCTCCTCGTTCTGTTTAATCTCAATAACCGGTCCTAACTCAATGCTTTTGAGGGCTTCACCTACTTCAGTAGTGATATCCTGATACTGATCTAGAGCATTTTTGATACTGCCGTCTGACGCTAAATATGGAGTGACGGATAAGCCGCTTTTCTTTTCTATATATTCAATCGCTTGGACATTGTTAGGATCAAGCATAGCAACCTTCAAATTTCCACTGACTAGTTTGAAAGGTACCGCTCGAAATCTCTCGGCAAGATTTTTTGGAACATATTTTAGAATCTTTTGCTCAATATTTATACCACTCAGATCGACATATGGTATCCCGAGACTGACTGCTTTGGCTTTGGTCATACTCTCAACGCTGATAAACCCCATATCAACTAAAACATTAGTAACGTCTCTTCCACCCCGGACGCTTTCTATTTTGGCCAAGTCTAACTGCTCTGGCTTAACAAGATTAAGCTGAACCAGCACTTCCTCAAGTTTTTTTTCATCTTGGACTTGCATCATTTTATATTAGTTTAACGGGCCAAATGGATTAGCTCGACCGATATTGTCTAGGGTTGCCGTGCCATAATCATTTAATTTATTTATCTGATCTAGAGTTGTTTGATCGATTTCTCCAGTAAATTTATCTTGAGTCTGAGCTGAATTTATTGTTGTATTTGCAGCAGGATTGCCCTTCGAGGGGAAAAGCATTTTATAGCCAAAATAAATTGCCACTAAAATAAAAATACTTGTAACAACTAAAATCCCTATATCCTTTTTCTTCATTATTTACTCCTCGAATAAGCACTTGTCGTCAAACTGGCAGATATTTCACCAGTGTCTTTGGCCTTTATGCTGACTTCATCAATATTAAGTAGTCTTAACGCATTTTCAGATTTGACAATAAATGCTTTGTAGTCAAAATAATTGTTAAATTCAATCGGAACAGAGTAGGTGTTTTTTTGCACCCCTGGGAAATTTGTTTCGGTAGTGACCGTAGCGTTTGCCATGCCAGCTTCGGCTACTGATTTGATCACACCCTTGTTGCTCCTCGCCAGCTCATCAAGTTGGATAAAAAGACGACCAACATCTTTGTTTTCTGGCAAAGCGCTTCTGACCAGTTCAGCATTTTGTTTTAGTTCATCTTCTCTGTTTTTAAGATCTTCTAGCTTTGATTTCTTTTCTGTCAAATAATTTAATTCTTGCTTTTTGACTTTAGCCTCTGTCGTCAATTTCTTTGCTTTCGCATAAAATGGAGAAATTATCAAAAATATCGCAAGGATGGCAATCAAGAAAGTTGCTGCCCCTAGGCCAACAGAGTATGTATATTTATTGTTTAAGAGACTTTTATTGTCTTTTATTGCCATAACACACCGCTTTCTAAAGTCATTGTTACCTGGAAAGATACATTTCCATTGTCTTTTATCGTATAACCATTTACCGATACATCCTTGAACAAATTCTTGTCATCAACTTTATAATTGCTAAATGATTTTATAAAGCGATCGATCGAACGAACATCTTTACCGGTCACCGTCAAAGTAATGGTATCTCCCTTTATATCAAAACTGGTGATTTGTGTATCAGCTGGCGTAGCCTTCTCAAGTTCGGCAAAAAATTTGGACCATTTCGTCCCTCCAGCCAAAATTTGCTTTATCTCGGCCAGACCTTTTTCTAAAGAAAGGACTGTTTTCTCAAGATCGGCATAAGCGACCAGTTCTTCTTTTGTCTTGTTTATACTACTATTTAAGCTAGAGATTTGCACTTGCCTCGACACATTGTAGGCCAGCAAACCAAAGATTACGACCCCTAGGACTATTGCTACAACTGTAGCAACCGTTGTTACGGTTGTATTGATCTTGTGAAGCCTTTGTTGCTCAATTTTAACTTCTGGTATTAGATTGATTTTGAACATTATGCCTCTCCCATTGCTAGACCAACGGCACAAGCAAATTCAAAGTTTGTCTCATTTAATTTTTCGCTTAGGCTTGGCTGGAAATTTATTTTTCCCCAGGCATTGCCATAAACTACTTCAATATTTAATTCTGATTTGAAGCATGAGATGATTTCAGGCAGACGAGCTGTCCCCCCCGTCAGTAATATCTTTTTAACATCGCCCCCAAACTGATTATTATAGTATTTGATTGAGCGCTGGATCTCATCAATAATATTTTCAATTAGCGGTTTGATAGTTTTATACACCTGCCCTTCGAGCTTATCTTGAGACAAACCAAATCTCATTTTGAATTGTTCTGCTTGAGTATTGTCTAGTCCAAGCTCGCGAGAGATTACCCTGGTAAGGGCTGTCCCACCGATCGGTAGATTTCGAACATGAGAAACAATTCCATTTTCGATAATCGTAATTTCGGTAGCAGATGCTCCGAGATTCAAAACCATTATCAAAGGCTCAGAGGGAACGCTTAAAGCACGAGCTATCGCAATTGATGATGTTTCGAGGCAAACGACGTCTAAATCTGCCATTTCAAAAAGTTCCATTACTTTTTGGGTTTTGGCTCGAGGGGCAGCAATAATCATAACTGCTTTTTCCTTTGTTATAGGGTTTTCTCGCACTATTTGCCAATCTATCTTTACATCATCAATTTTTAGCGGAATGTTTTGTTCGGCCTGATACCGAACAGCTTGTGCCAAATCAGCCTGGCTCATCGGAGGCAAAGCAATAATTGTTGAAAAAACTGTCGATCCCGGCAATGAAGTATTTACAAATTTTGTTGATACGTTAGATGACTTGACTAGTCTTTTAATTATTTCTGCAACTTTTTGTTGGTCCAATTTACTGTCACTTTGGGCTATGTTTGGAGGTAACTGGGCACTGCCAAAAGCAACCAAAGACGGATTTCCACCGCTTTTCTTGAGCTGGACCAGACGGACAGCACTGGCTCCAACGTCGATCCCCACTAAATCATTGTTACTATAAAAGATACCCATTATCCTCCGTTAACACTTTCTTTACCCTAACCCTAAAACTTATTCTACCGTGACCTTTATCGACTGAGGGCAACCAGTCAGATTCTTTACTTTGTAACTTATGGTATGAGTTCCTTTTGTGGCAATATTTTGCTCAGAGAAAAGACAGCTACCATTTACTGGCTTAGAAGTAGCATAGAAAGCATCATCCAAAGTCCACTCACAAATTGGCGAATTTTTGTCGTATTCACCACCCAATGTTCCCTTTAAATTTGGAGCAAACGGTGATGTTCCTGTTGTTTTCCCATCGACTGCCTCTAATACTCCACAACCCTTGGTCGTCACGGTTTCTCCCTTTGTTGTTTTTTTGTTGAAAATATCAGTCATAAATAGGAGATATGCAGCGATTGCTACGATCACAACTACTACTAAAATAATTAGCAGTGTAGTTATTCTCTTTTTTTGGTTTTTATCCATTTTATTATCCTTTTTTAATTACTTAATTAATTACCAGGGGCTTCTTCATGACTACTACCGCCTGCTGGTGGCAAGATAGTAAGACCTGAACCCACATAACATGGTACCAACTGGTTTGAATTGTAGCTAGGATGTCTAACGGCTGGATGATAAGTACCATCCTTAGCGAAAGTATACCAGACATTGCCAGCAGCATTATTTTTCCAGCTGTTCCAATCATTTGGATCATCCATATTGAATTGATAAGGAACACTAGTTGCATCAAAACCTCTAGAGGTCACTGTGAAATGAACCGGCGAAGGAGCTTTGCCACTTGCAGGCTCTGCCTTACAACTCATGACTGGAGTTGTCGGCACTGTAATTGTGGTAGCAACAGGACTATTACTGTCACATTTTGCTACTTCTTTCATCATTGCCCCTTCATAGTAACGACCGGTCAATATTGGATTAGCTGACTTTGTATATAGTTTTTCTGGCCCTACAGTTACAGGTGTGGCTGTCAAAGTTCCTGCGTTGTGGTAATCCGGGAATATCGATGCAGGATAAGCCAAGACATAGTCATTGATATCTCCTGTGCCTGTTCCGGTGAATTTCACATTGCCGCCTGCGTCAGCTGGAAGCAGAAGTGTCTTAACTCCATTAGCCAATAAGTTTATAGTACAACTCTTTGGTGGCGTTGGGCTTACAACTATATTCACCGTCTTTGTTGTGACACAATTTGGATCACTCGGATAGCTTGGATCGTTAGCTGTTACTTTGGCAGTATAAATCATGTTACCGCTAGTCGTGTTGGTATAAATATGATTCATCGTACTTGTAACGCTTGGCGTTGACACTACTGTACCATCTCCGAAATCCATAGTTTTATAGCTAAGACCTGTCTGTGATAGGGTGAAAGAAACACTAGTCCCTGTCACAATCGTAGACCCAGAGGTTGGATTGGAGATAAGACTTAATGTCTTACTTGTCATATCACAAGTCTTAGGGGCAGAGCAGCTAGCTGCCGTACCGCAACTGTTGACCGCTGCACAACTCCAGTTCCAAGTAGTTCCAGTTCCAGTGACATTGCTGGGCGTTCCGGCATTACAAAGACCAGAAGTTGGAGCAGTCCCTGTTGCTTTATTATTTGCTGATCCACATACTCCGTTTTGAGGAGTACAAGAAGTAGGACAAAGAGAAGAGGCGTAAGATTGACAGGTCGATAAACTCGTAAACCCATATTTGCCATCCGGAATAACCCCATAAGTACATGCACTTGATGATGTACAATAATAACCAGTGTTTGCTGCACTGCATGAATTGTTACATGTACTATCTGTAAATGTCCCGTTGGCATCTGCTACACAATAGGCACCAGAACATGAATATTTGGTAGTTGCTGCACTGCATGAATTGTTACAATTAGGATCAGTAATACCGGTATTAGTACTAGTTGCTACACAAGAGCTACCTGAGCACGTATAATACTGCGTTGCCGCACTGCATTGGCTGTCACACCAAGAGTTGGTATATGATCCATTAGCATCTGAGATACAGTTCGCACCAGAACATGAATATTTAGGGACAACTGTTACACCCTTAGTGCAGTTAGCCGTACCTCCATTGTTGATTCCGTTGCAGGTCCAATTCCAAGGTCCAATGCCGATCACTCCTTGGGAGCTAACGATACCGGTAGCACAAAGCTCAGCTCCAGAAGGCGCAGTAGTTCCTGTGGTACCATTTGCTGACCCACAGGCTGCATCAATTATCTTGTTTGCACCACAACCAATTGTATGACCTGTTTGTGATTCGCATTGCCAAGTATAACGATAGGTCGTCTCATTATAATTCACCCCGTTTTGCCTACCACCGACCACCGTATTTTTCGTATCACACAAGTTGATACCCAATGGATCTCTCATCTCACTAAGCGTTCTCCCAGTATTAGAGTTATTTATTGCAAAATCACAAAATGCGTCAGCACAGCCAGGCAGAGAGGAATTGCAGTTCCTAGTACAATGACTCGGGGAATGATTATCACATTGACCAGTCCCATTTTCATTGGGAGTGCATTCTTTTACGTCGCTATGTGTAGAGTCAGTAAATACCTTACATGATTCATATGCTAAAGCAACTGGTTGCTTTGTTGATACTGTATTAATCAGTTGTGCGGAAGGAACAATAATTAGTGCGAACAGAAAACCGCCAAGAATAAAAGTGGCTGACAATAGCCCTCGACCAATTAACTTTTGCTTGGGATAATTTTTAAACCTTTGATTTTTCATATTTTCCGCCTTATTATTATTTTAAATCTTCGGACTTAACACCTGAAGTTTTTATTTTTAACAGCTCGGCTTTCTCTGCCTCACTTAATCCAGTAACCTTAAGCGTTGCTTCTGTCTGACAGTTTGTGCCAACTACGCTATATTTAACCTTGTAAACTCCTATGTTGCTAAAGTTTAAACCATCCCGAACGCACTCACCTTGATATAACATTGTTTTACCTAGATCGTTATCGTTGTATGACCATTGACAATATTGAATCTTATCTGTTTTTTCACCGTCTATTGTTGCTACCATAACTGGCTTATAAGGAGCCAATCCTTCGGTCTTGCCATCTTCCGTTGTCAAAGTACCACAGCTTTTAGTTTTGTTAGTGACAGTGACTTTTTTTGTCCCATTATTATTCATATACCAAAAAACAAAAACAGCCAACAAGGCGACAATCACCAAAAGGATCAATAACAAAACAATCCTTCTTATGTTAGCTGGTTTTTTCGGTGTTTCTACTACTGTTGATTCAATTTTTTCGTTTTCGTCAATGTTTTCTTTTATATCTTCGCTTTTTGTTTCCGACATGATCCCTCCGATACATTTTTATCATATATCCTTTTTATTGTTGGTGCAATATATTTGCTTCTTTCACATATTTACTTTGTAACGGTAACTTTTATTTTTTGCGGACAGCCACTAAGACCGAACACCTTGTAACTTATCTCGTACTGACCGTGAATAGCAAAAGCCCTGCGGCTAAAAACACAGCTGCCTTTGACCGGGTAACTTTTGAAAGCCAAGGCATTATCGATGTACCATTCACAAACCGGCTTGCTCGGGTCATAGTTACCACCTATTTTGGCCGTCAGGGTTGGGGCAAAAGGAGCTTTCCCTTCTACGATATTATTCTCGGCCGTGATTTTACTGCAATCTAATGGTTTGGGAATATTTTTACTTCCTTCATCATTAACCTTTCGTCCTAAGCCAAAGACAAAATAGGCAGAAATACCTAGTATTATTACGATCAAAATAATAACCCCAGCGATTATTTGCTCTTTTCTCAATTTTTTGTCGATTTTTGCCACAATCTCTCCCTTTTTATGGTGCTATTTCTCCGCCTCGTTCTCCTGATTTGGGGGTTTGTACCTTGACCGGTGAGCTTCCACACTCTACATTTGTATACGATTTAGCCGCACCTCCCATATCCGTTCCTGATGCCGACATCTTGATTGAGTAATTTCCGCTCGTAGTCCCTGCAGGTAACTTATAAGTGTGGTAGAAGGTTCCAGAAAGAGAATTTAGGGTGCTACTCCCATCTCCCGTTTTTATAGACATCGTATAAGGCAAAGCCCCATTTATCCTAGTCAAAACATAGTCTACTTTCACAACCAACGGTGATGACCCATCACCAGGAGCTACTTTGCAAGTTAGGCCTGGCTGTGGATGAAGTTCAAAAGAAACTTCTTTTGTAATATCACAAACGTAACCATTATCGAGCTTGCCG
>JAQUMB010000028.1 GCA_028718325.1 Patescibacteria group bacterium | reverse complement strand
GCCTGCCCGCCTCGGGAGGGAGAAGTCTGCAGTTCTCGGCGTCACCTCGAACAATAGTTACTTTATTATGCTTCGAATATAATGAGAAGTTTATTTACATAGATCCCTGTCTTCACGGGAATGACAGCGATCATAATAAAAACCCCCAAAGGGGTCTTTTATTATGACAAATAGTCTCTTAATTTCTTTGAATCTCGATGTTTTTTGAGCTTCAGCAGTGCCTTTGATTCAATCTGCCTAATACGCTCGCGTGTTACACCAAATTCTTGCCCTGTCTCTTCCAGTGTGTGAGATCTGCCTGCCTCCAAGCCAAACCTCATTTTCAGGATTCTTTGCTCACGTGGTGTCAAAAGTTCCAAAACTTCATTGATATGTTCTTTGAGAAGCTGATATGTGGCTGCTTCTTCTGGCGTATCTGAATCATTATCTGGGATAAAGTCAGCCAGTCTAGAATCTTCTTCTTCTCCTATCGGTGACTCTATAGATACCGGCTCTTGTTTGATTTTCAATATATGATTTACTTTTTCAACGTCAATTCCCATTTCTACGGCAATTTCTTCCGGCAATGGTTCTCGTCCAAGCTCTTGGACTAATTTTCTCTCAGTTCTTATCAATTTATTGATTGTTTCCACCATATGAACCGGGATACGGATCGTTCTGGCCTGGTCAGCGATGGCCCGAGTAATCGCCTGCCTGATCCACCAGGTTGCATATGTAGAAAATTTATAACCGCGAGTATAATCAAATTTTTCGACTGCTCGGATCAAGCCCGTATTACCTTCTTGGATCAAATCCAATAGGTCCAAACCACGCCCAATATAACGTTTGGCAATCGAAACCACCAGTCGCATATTAGCTTCTGCTAATCTTTTTTTGGCTTGCATATCGCCTTTTTCAATCTTTTTAGCTAGTTCTACTTCTTCATCCCAAGTCAAAAGAGGGATACGTCCGATTTCACGCAGATACATGCGAACAGAATCATCAGCCAGCTCGCTTATGTCATCAAAAGTTTCTTTTTCTAGGTCAATTTCTTGTCCATCGCCCCAGATCATCTTTTCACGGGCATCGACAATTTCTATTCCTTGTTCGGAAAGAGTGGCATACAGATCATCAATTTTATCAACGTTTTCTTCTGCGTCAGGAAATTTTGACAATATTTCTTCTTGTGTCACAAAACCTTGCTCCCGACCTTTCTGAATCAGTTGATCAATTTCACCATCAAATTCTTCCTTCTTTTTCGCCATTTTTCTCCTTTTCCCAGTCTTTACACATTAAAATCATTAGCAGAGTTATTTAAATATTTCTTTCTTGTTCTATCAGACTCTGCAATTCATTCATCGTTTTTTTCAAAGTTTCTTTATCACCTGATTTTTCAGCTTCTTGAAGCTGCCCTATCAGCTTTTTCTTCGCGTCCTCGTAAGCATTGTGCCTTAATCTTAAAACTGAACTAAAAATCTCTTCTCCTAAGCTTTCATCGTTTATTTCTTCAAACTCATCTTCAATTCTCAAAGTCAGAACGTTAACATATTCCTGATTCTCTTTGCTTTGTTTTCTTAGCCATTTCTCTAGATCAATCTCTCCTCTGTCAATGCTCAATTGATTTAGATCTTTGGCAAACGACACAAGCCTTGGGTCAACAAAATCCTCTGGCTTTAGCTTGTTAAAAAAGAAATCAGCATAATTAGGCGCTACAAAAAGTAGCGACATAACATGTTCTTCTAAACTAATTGGTTTTGTTTTCTTCTCTTCGACCTTTTCAGTCAAAGCCTCTGTTTTTTTTGTTTTAGAATTTGTTGTGCTCTTGGCCTTGCGAAGAGCATCAGTCAATGCTTGCAAACTTATTCCGATCCGTTGAGCTAATATTTGTAAATAATGCTCTTTTTCTACGGGGTCGGGCAAGCGTGAAATAGTTCCGAGCAATTCTTTGGTTGCTCGTTTTTTATCTAAAATATTCGTAATGTCATATTTCGAGAAGGTACTGTCAAAGATATAATCTACCACATATTTTGCCTTTTTACAAGTTTTTATCCATTTATCTGGATCGTTTTTTACCAAATCTGCCGGATCTTTCCCTTCAGGAACCTCAATCACTTTAATATTGAAACCTTTATCCTGAGCCAATTCTATGGCTCTTTTGGTCGCATTTTGTCCGGCCAAATCAACGTCAAAGGCAATTTTGATATTTTTGGTAAAACGTTTTATCAAATCCAGCTGAGATTCAGTAAGGGCCGTGCCGCTGGAAGCTGCGACATTTTTCACTCCTGCCTGGTAAGAAAATATCATATCCATATTTCCTTCAACTAAGACCAAATGGTCTTGTTTTCTGGCCTGTTCTTTAGCCTTGTCTAAGCCAAAAAGAATATTTGATTTATGATAGATCAGTGTTTCCGGAGTATTAATATACTTAGGCAAGGTATCATCTAAAACTCGTGCCGAAAAACCAATTGTTTTGCCCTGAACATTGGTAATAGGAAACATCAATCGATTTCGGAATTGATCAATTACTCGGTCATTTTTCGCATTTGCCACCCCGGCTTTGACTAAATCTTCTTTTGTGTAACCTAAAGCCGTTAATTCTTTGACAACTACCTCTCCTTGAGCCGGCGAAAAACCGAGACGAAAATCCTTGATTGTTTTGTCATCCAATCCCCGTTTTTTGAGATAGTCTAGGGCTTGTTTTGCTTCAGGTTTGAATAGTGCTTTTTCATAATATGCACAGGCCAGTTCATTAATCGCATAATATTTGTCGGTTGGCTCTTTTCGCTCAGAAAAATTTTGAGATAGTTTTACCCCTGCTTGCGCGGCTAACTCTTTGACCGCTTCGGGGAAGGTCAAACCTTCAATCTTTTCGACAAAAGATATAACATCTCCACCTTCATTACACCCAAAACAATGCCAAATTTGTTTCTCTGGACTAACCATAAAGGACGGCGTTTTTTCACTATGGAAGGGGCATAATCCTTTGAAGTTTCGCCCAGATTGTTTGAGTTGAACATATTTACCGACATATTCAACAATATCAATTTTATTTTTTATTTCCTCGAGTTCGTTCATAGCTTGGCCATTGTAACCTATTTTACTCTTATTTTAAACTATTTATCTTGATTTTTACTCTTTTTTGGCTTACAATGCTGGCGTTTGTTCAAATTCTAGGGGGGCAAGATGTCAACGGAACAGGAACCTGCATCAGTAGCCCAAAACTTCAAGGAAGCAATGAGGAGGGTTGGCAGTCGCAACACCGTCACCGATGCTCTCTGGGTGCTCAAAAACATCGATCAAAAATCTCGTCCGTTAGCGAACAACTGTCTTTGGCGGGCTACGGAATATGGCGATCTGAAACGCACCGTTGCCTACCTCAAAGGCAAAGTACGGATTGCCTCGAGTCGAGGTGAGACATACACCGTGACAGGAAAAGACTACGAACTCATCAAGAGTTGGGAGGAGAACATTGCGAAGACTGACGACAAATCATAAACAAGTTCGTCCGCCAAATCAATTCGACCAATGGGCAGAAAAAGCCTTTCTCGTCTCCTGGGGCTGGCTTTCAGAGGCCATCTTTGGTCATCGGGGCAAACACTCGTAAGAGTGTTTGCCCTTTAACTTTCTGTGAACTTTATCAAAGAAATTGTATTTATTTTTCTATCTTTCGTGCAACCGAGACCCCAACAAAGGATAGTCAATGAATTAATATTTTTTTCATTTTTTCCTACTTTACATCACCAATACTATTGCATCTATTTAACCCTATTTGAAGCGAACAAGCTTCGTCATATATGGTATAATTATTAAAACAAAACTCCTGAAAATGTTCTCAAGTTATGGGGGACAAATGAATGTCATTATGGCCCGCAAGATTGCCGACAATTACATCGGTCGTCTTGGTGACTCGACAGACCATCAAAAGATTGAACAGTATCTGGTTGCATTCCGTCCTAGCCAGAAAGACGAACTTCTAGGTTTCATCGAGATGGCTGCTGCTCACGATCAAAAATCAACAGCCTATCGTTTTCTCGACGACGTGATCGAGAAGGCGAGAGCACAAGATCGTGGGGCAGAGTTAGACACAGACGAGATCGACCGTTTCATCGAAAAGCTAGGGGATGAAACTGAACGAAAAATTCGCGAATTCATAGCCAAGCATCCTGAGGTCGATCAAGACACAATTGATGGCCTAATCTGGCGAGCCAGGCTAAGCGGGGATTCGGAAGCAGTCATTGCACTCCTGAGCCTCTTTGTCACCACAACAGATCAGCCCCCAATATCTATCAGCGACCGTATAGTTGCCGCCTTCCGCTTCATGGAAGGTTATAACCTGCGGGAGCTCAAAAAGAAAAGGAGAGATGTACCTTATATACATTTCAGGAGAGAATAGCAACGGGACGGAGTGCTCACATGAGCGCTCCGTCCCAAAACATTTCATGGTCAATTTACTTTTATAATATTAAAGCTTTGTTCTTATCGAGTTTGCCAGCTTCTCAATACCGTCTTTCACCACCATCGTGGCTTTACAGTCGTCTTCGTTGTAGTCCAAAATTCGTTGGAGGATTTTTTTGTCGTTGGTCTTCAAATAATTGTTATACCATTCGATTGAATTTGCCCCAGACGGATCTTTGTCCCGCCACGAAAAGCCGAGGTAGACGGCAATGGCTTTGATACCATAACTAGAGAGCGGCCAATCGGTACTTTTCAATACGATTTGGTAGAGATCAATGACATTTGGCGAATCATAGAAATCATCCACTTCTTCTTTCGACACCACATCAGGATAAAGTTTCTGCATCTTCTTATATACCGTCTTCTCATGTGGCGAATAATAATAAACGGCGCAATCATTCTTTGGTAACGAGTGAATATAATCCCAGAATCCTGCCCAAGCTTCTTTCTCACCTTTTGGCGTACATTCTTTGGCAGTAAAATCGAGAAACTGTTCTTTACCAGTCTCGTTATTCCGCTCATAAACACCATGCAAATAGACGAAATCTTGGGTCGGATCGTCCTCGATGTCAAAGAAAAGCTCATAAGTGACTTCGGGGAAGGTAATATTGTCGTAAACAACCGGACCCTTGTCATTAGCCAGGATGTCAGCGCGAACCATGATTTTCGCCAGGGTTTTCTCGCCGACACCGGATAAAAACTGTTTATTCTTTTCTTTCCGCTCTTTTATCTCTTCCAAGTCAACATTGATAATATCTTCTACTCTTTCGATGCCGAGATCTTCATTGATTTTGTCACGTTTAGAACGACCCAAATAGAAAATATTGGTCAGATCATGTTCTTCTTTCGCCCAAGCTTTGCAGGAATTGTACCAAGGACAGAGTTTGCAGACTCCAGCCATTGCCGGTTTGTTTTGTTCGCGATTCTCGAGCAGTTTTTGCACTTCATATTTGATTTGTTGGTAAAATTCCCACCAGGTTATCGGTGTCCTTTTACCCATCATATCATCGAGATTATAGTCGATTTCGTTGCCGTGGATATCGATCACTTTGGCTTTATTTTCCTCGGCAAAGCCGAGATTTTGCAATGCCTCGACATAGAGACAAAGCTGAGCTGCATAATGTTTTTTTGGTTTGCCTCCCTCTTCTGTTTCCTCATCAACGCCCTCTAAACCCATACCACTTTTAACATCGACCGGGATATAGTGGCCATCGGGCATTTTTTTCAATAAATCCGGGATTCCAAGCAAATTGTCGTGAATCAAAACACCTTGATAGATCCAATCAACCCCATCCTTCATTGCCTGTCTCGTCTTTTCGAATCGCTCTTCACGAGAGCCGGTCGATAGATTCAACACCTCCATCCCCTCAACGACATTTTTCTCATGCTGAACGCCCTTATCCCAAAGCATTTGAACAAAAGGATTTGGCTTTTGGATCTTTTCATCTTGCGGACCATAAACGTCACGCCACACCCGGTGCGGGCAGACGATGTAGTTATAAAGTTGTGAAGCTGTAATATGCATAAACAATGAGTAACTTTCTTTTTTTTCGAACGCAGTGAGAAGTTTGAATTGTCCTCGCTAATGCTCGAATTAATATTAGACTTGAGCAAAAACTACAACATAATTGTGCCCGTACTTTTTCGCACATTTCGGGCAAGTTGTGTAGTAAAAATAATATTTCTGGATTTTTTTGCCTTTGTCGGCGACATAATTATCCATAGCTTTAATCCATTTTGGAACATGGTTATAAGGTCCATCGAAAACCTTAGTCATAAATGTACCGGAAATCGTGACATTTTCTGCATCAGGAACTTCCCTGGTTACACTGACATACATCTCACTTTTCCAAGGTGACGGATCGTAACAGAGCATCAAAAGGTCTTTTTCGGCCGGTTTGGCATTAGCATTTTCAATTTTTTCCCACATTCTGCCAATGATTTTGGCAAAGCTGCCTGGCAATGGCATGTGCATAATCTGTGTCATCGTATCTTTTATAAACATTCTGTTTTCAAAAACGACTTCTTTATCCTCCCATGGAATAGGGTTAAATTTCGGACAACAAACTTTTTCTTCCATTTATTCCCTTTCTTTTTTGTAATCGATTTTTTCCATATAACTCACACCTTATTGTTTGATAATTATAACAAGAAATTTTTGTTTGTGTAGCTTACAAAAGAGTTGAATTTATCCATAAATATTGTACAATCACAAGCATCGCACCTTACAAAGATCAAAGGAGCTTATCTTGAGCGATCTAGTGGATCTTTGTCCAAACTGTCTCAGCAGAGTAATACTTTACATCGATCATAATAATTACTGGGACGAGTCAAAGAAAAGCTTCGAACCGCTAGAAAGAATAAGCATCGTACATTGCCATGCTTGTGACCACAATTTCACCGGTATAGAGGTGGAGTGGTTCAACAAGGGCTTCCGCGTAGGAGAAGAGTCAGCTCAAAAAGTTTTAGCCGTACAATCGGAGGGGATATGAGTCTTCAAAGCTTGGTTCCTATAGGGATTACTGCTTTTTTCTTCCTGGTAGTCTATCTCACTATCAGCTCCACTCTCTCTATCGCCGACGACATCAAGAGGATGGCTGATGAAGACACCATTCGGCTGTCTCCTGCTGGTGAACTTTTGGCGAATGAGGCGATGGAGTATCTAGAAAACCAGGCGACTATCGACCAATGCTTGATTGAAGCAGAGTACGATGGTCTACCTTCTAACAACTGATAACAGGAGATCTTGTAGTCGCAACTAAGACACATGTGCTTCCACTTTCGCACAAGAAATACTTGATTTTACTGGCTTTTTATTGTATACTCATCAACATTGTACCTACCACCTAAATCTTGCGGATTGGGAACCCGTAAGGTAATAGTAAATCATGGGGAAAGGATGAGGAATGCACGATACGCTGGTCCTGAATCAAGTCCTCGATCACTTGCGAAGCCAGAAAGGAATTCGTGTCTCTGAGATCGGTATCAGAACAAACGATGAACTGGTCACACGCAGTGACATCAGGATCAGACAGGCGCCAAACTGCAGCAGTCGAGTGCTTTTGGTCGGCAAGTCTCCTGCGTTCTATATTGACGGTGACGTTTCTGAGTGTGAGCTCGAGAAGCTCATCGACAAGATCTGGGACCAGCAGACCAGCGATGGCTCATACCAGCTGTGCTGTATGGGACACTGACCGGGAGGTTGTGAGATGAACACAATCATCTGGAGACCTGAGCATTCGGAACGTGGGGTTCCGGCCTACGTACCGCTCATAAAGGGCGGCCCCTTCTTCCCGACACGAGTGTGTCGCGTCGAGATCACCGGTGTCGAAGATCCAAAAGTGGGAGATATCCTGCGTGATTCCCTCCAAGGGATCATCGTGCCGGCCATCTTTGGTGATGGCTCTCTCGATATGTTCATCGAGTTCTGGGAGGTTGCTTCCTTCACCCGAGACATCGAGACGGCATTGCGGCTGCACAACCAGTTCGACGCTGCAGAGCTTTTCCATGGCATAATGCCTCCCGAGCTCTTCTACGTCCACCGCAAGGGTTGCTACAAGATCCTCTGACGAACCCTGCTCACCGGGCGCACATTCGAACAACCGCAAGGTTGATCGGGCGTGCGCCTTTTACTTTTCTATAAATATCATTGCTAATCCAAGGATATTGATATATATTATCTTACTATATACAACGGCCGACGAAC
>JAQUMB010000027.1 GCA_028718325.1 Patescibacteria group bacterium | reverse complement strand
CTTCTTTGGCGATTTCTATCGCTTTATCTAAATCACGCAATAGGGCCGACCCGCATTCATTTCCCGTAATTTTCGGTGCCGGACAACCCATGTTTATATCAATCCCAGCCGGTTTTAGGGCCTTCTGAGCGATATTTGCCGCTTTGGCAATCAAATCACCATTATAGCCGAATACTTGCAGTATAACGGGCTGTTCTGAGGGCAGGAATGAAGCTATATTTAGAGTCTTTTCTGGGTTGTGAATAATTGCATTACTAGAAAGCATGGGTGTATACGCTATATCAGCTCCCATTTCACGACAAATAGAGCGGAATGGCAAGGTCGTGATATTTGCCATCGGCGCCAAAGCGATGAAGGGCTTGGGTTGTGAACTCCAGAAAAAGGACATTACTTTCTTCTGAGGCGATAGGCGCCATAATAATCTTCAGCAATCCATCCATGGTCAAACAATAACCCTCGTATTTTATCTGATAAATCATAGTCTTTTCTATTTTTTGCTTCCATATATTCATCAAAAAGAAAATCTACCTTTTCCTCATCATTTTTTCTTTCCATATAATGATTTATATCCTCAATACTTTTTATATAGGGAAGTGTCGTAGTTGTTGTAGACGTAGAAGATGAAGATGACGTAGTTGTTGTTTTTTCGCGGATGTCTATGAAGTTATCTAATCCTATAGCTAGAATTTTGTCTATATCTAATAAAAAATCATAAATATTTTTACTATATGATTTCTTTGTATTTATTTCCTTTATAAACATTTGCAGTTTAGCAAAGAAAAATGATGTATTTAGGTCGTCGTTTAAGCTCTCTATTAAACTTTTTTTCAGTTTTAATAATCTTTCTAATGGAAAGTCGTTATTTGTTGTTTTTGAATTCTCAAAGCAAAATGTTCTTAAATCTAGTAGAGTATATTTTGATTGGAGAATCGATTCTTTTGTAAAGTTTAATGGTTCACGATAATGGCTCATCAAAGCGAGCAATCGAAAGGCATGAGGTTTAACTTTATATTTCTGGCACATTTCATCTAAGGTATAGATATTCCCCAATGATTTGGACATTTTTTTGCCTTCCATCATGAGATGTTCACAGTGGAACCAGTAATTAACAAACCTTTTACCAGTGAATGATTCTGACTGTGCTATTTCGTTTTCGTGATGCGGGAAAATTAAGTCTACGCCCCCTGCATGGATATCGAGAGTGTCACCTAGATATTTTGTACTCATAGCCGAACATTCGATATGCCAACCAGGTCGACCTTTGCCAAATGGTGCATCCCAGCTTGGTTCACCTTCTTTGTGAGCTTTCCACAGTACAAAGTCCTGCACATTTTCCTTTTCGTATTCGTCCTGTGCGACTCGAGCACCTTCTTTGATGCCCGACAAATCAATGTCAGAAAGCTTGCCATACCCTTTGAACTTCTTGACTGAATAATACACTGAGCCGTCATCTGATTTATATGCAAAACCATCATCAAGAAGTCTCTGAATAATATTTATCATTTGGTCAATTACGTCTTTGTCAGTAGCATGCGGCATTTTTTCTGGAATCTCTATATTTAGTTTTTTCAAATCATCCAAGAACAGTTTTTCGTATTTTTGAGTAACATTTTTGATCGGAACTTTTTCATCTATAGACCTCTTGATAGTTTTATCATCGATATCAGTAATGTTCATTACTTCTTCTACTTCATAGCCGGAATATTTGAGCCATCTTCTCAAAAGATCTGTATTAATATATGTTCGAAGATTTCCTATGTGAGCATGATCATAGACCGTCGGTCCGCAAACATACATTTTTACCTGCTTGTCCTTCTTCGGCTTAAACTCTTCTTTTTTCCTAGTCAATGTGTTATAAATTTTCATGTTTTATCTATTATAACTGTTTATGCTCAGATTAATATTCTCTCCTGCCTTCTAACGAACGAGTCAGTGTTACCTCGTCGGCATATTCTAAATCACCACCAACAGGTAAACCTCGAGCTATTCTGGTTATCTTTATACCCAGAGGTTGAATCAATTTTTGCAAATATAATGCCGTTGTCTCACCTTCCAGATTGGGATTTGTTGCCAAAATAACTTCAGAGATCTTGTCCTTTTTTATTCTGTCTATGAGCTTTTTTATATATAAATCATCTGGGCCAACTCCTTCAACCGGTGAAATAACGCCGCCTAAAACATGGTAGAGTCCTGTAAAGTCTGTCTTTTCAAAAGCGACAACATCCAAGGGCTCACCGACAACACAAATGATACCTTTGTCACGATTTTGGCTGGAACAAATGATACAGGGATCATTATCAGTGAAGTTGCAGCAGGTTGAACAAATTTTAATATCCTTTTTTAGATTCAGAACCGAATTTCCTAATTCATTGATGTCATTGTCGGAACTTCTAAGTAAATAAAAAGTTAATCTTTGAGCTGTCTTCGAACCAACTCCCGGTAACTTCGAAAGCTCATCGACCAAATCCTGAATACTTTTTGGTATAATGTTCAAAGAATATCTCGATTTTTAATTACATTCCCGGAAAGCCACCCATATCCTTCATCAAATTGGCGGCAATCTCCTGGGATTTTTTAATAGCACTTTCTATAACGGTTTTAATGTCCTTCTCTAATACATCTAAACGGTCAACATCTACATCTTCTTTATTTATTGTGACTTTTTGGATCTTTTGTTCACCGTTTATAACAATCGTAATAGCTCCTGACTCAACGGTAATAACTTCATCCTTTAATTTTTTTTGGATTTCCCTCGCCTTTTTAACAAAATCTAATTGTTCTTTAGCTTTTCCAAACATCTAAAATCCTTTCTTTACTTTTTTGAAGCAAGATAATCTTAATATATTAGATGATTGAATTCAAGTTAATTAAGCTTGTAGACCAAGATTGAACCACCAATATTGGCTATCGGTTTGATATTGTCCAGCCAAGAATAATCCATCCCACCATTAGCCTTCTTTTTCAACCTTGAGTTTTGATAAAAAGTGGCGCTGAGTGCAAAATAGCCGTTCGGACGACCGTTTTGAACATGCCATTCAATGGCCTTGTCTTTTAGGTAGTAACGAGAGGAGAAGCTTCCTGGAAAGACATCTACATATATCTCCTTAACATTATTGTCCTTTGCCCACTGATCCAGACGCTTGATATCTTGCCCCCAGTCAGTGTTTGAGTCAGTTAGATATTTGTAACCGTTTTTGTAACCCCCAATGAACTCATTGTAATAAGAAAGGTAGTGAGGAAAAATTAAAAAGGCCTCAAATACATACCAGACTACTAAGGCAATGATGACTATAGTGAGGACGGAAAAATTCTTTCTAAGGGCCTTAAAATCAATTAGTTTAGCTAACCTTGCGACAAAAAGGAATAAAAACGCATAAATGGGCAACATATAGCGAACACCTAGATTTATCTTGCCTTGCATACCCATTGCCATTAGTACTATAGGTAGTACCCAGAGATATGTCTCAGTAAACCAACCTTTATGATCAAGTTTTTTCCAAAAAAGAAGAACTAACAAGAGAAGGATAAAGAATGGAATGGCAGTCTTTATTGCCAGAGTAACCGGGTAGTAGTACCACCAGCCCTGATTTGAGGTTTTTCCCATTAAGAAAGCATCATGACCACCTTCGACATGACTTGTAACCATAAAAAAGCCAAGAAACCACTGACCGAGTGGCTTAGTAAAGGCATTGTTGGCCATTGGTTCAAGTACATTTCGGGCAGTAGTTGGTATAAAGGTAGACCCAGGCAATGATTCTTCTATTAATCCTTTCTGTACAGATGCAGGCATATTTATTGTATGTGGTATATAAAAAAGCCACATAAAAGTAAAACCAACTAATACAATAAATAAGAAGGAAAGAAATCCGCTACAAGCTCTCTTCAATAATCTTTTATCATTAATCTTAGCCAGGAACCCTTTTTCACTTTTATCACCCTTTCTAATCAACAACATAATAAAAATTATGATATATGTAGGACCTAAAATCGCAGCTGAAAACTTGGTAATTAGTGTAAGCCCAAAGCCAAGCCCGGCAAGCCAAAAATTCACTTTCGTAGGCTTTTGAATGAAATGGTAAAGGGTGTACATGGCTAAAAAAAGTGCAAAAGATATACCAAGATCTGTGGTAACAAACCTTGAGTGAGCAATGATATTGGCATTAAAAACGTAAAGCATCAAGGCCAATATACCAGCCTTTGGTCCAAAAAGTTCTTTGGCCCACCTGAAAACAAAATATCCGAAGAGTAAGGATAGGAGCATCATCGGTATCCTAGCTAATAAAACAAGGGTATCCGGATTGTTACCTGATCTGTATATAAATTCCCAACCCATTTCCCATTGGTTATTGATAACTGGGTTATTAGCCTTCCATAAATCATATGGAAATTTTGCTCCCCAGATGACCAAAGGAGCAGCTGCTAGGTCTTTTATCAAAGGCGGATGCTCGGGGTTTAATCGATAATCCCCAGTCGTTATGTAAGAAAAACCAGATGGGATATGTGCTATTTCATCAACAATCGGTGAATCTCCTTTTGCCGAGAAGAACATCAAAACAAACATTATTGCTAACAAACCAATTACTATCAAACCTATCAGGTATTTTTTTATAAAGCCCACAATACTCTCCTATTTTATTTTTGTTATTTCCAGTTTAATATAACTTCCTCAAATAAGTTTCCTATTTTTTTTCTAGCGTTTTTCTTATTATATTTACCGCTTATCAGATTCCATTGTACTTTGAAAATATCACGAAAAGAATTTATAGAGTCTTTTATAGGATTAACTGTTGCTCCTTCTGCTACATCAAACCAATCAACGGGAATCTCTATTGTTTTGAACTTGTACTTTTGAGCGATTGCCAAGTACTCGGTATCAAACCCAAAATGATAAATTCTTTGAAGTCCTGCTAAGAATTTTGCTATAGGTGCTCTATACAACTTAAATCCGCATCTTTGATCAATGTAACTTTGGTTCAAAAGTACCGCAAAAGCTAAATTGCCGCCCCGACTAATAAACTGTCTAAGTCGGCCTTGCTTACCCTTGGCCATATAATCTTTCGAGTGCCCGAAAATTAAAACCTCAAACAGACTTTTTATGCCATGAAAAAGTGCTTGGAAATAATTTGATTGATATGGGTGAGGCTCTTTTATATATCTTGAACCCATAACGATTTCATAGTTATTTGCAAATGGCAGAAGCTTATCAACGTCGAAAATTTTTGTCGAACTATCAGCATCCATAAATAGCACATATTTGCCATTTGATGCCCAAATACCATCCTGAATAGCCTGTCCCTTACCTTTTCGATCATCCTTAGGCTCCGTATATTCTATATGATCAAATTTCTTCGCATATTCCTTAGCTATTTCAAGAGAATGATCGTTGCTGTGAGAATCTGACAAAATTATCTGGCATTTAAAGTTACATTTACCTATATATTCAAGAATTTGTTTAATTGTTTCTCTTAATCTTTTTTCCTCATTTTTAAAGGGGACAATGATAGAAAGGTATATTTCTTCTTTTTCGTTTTTTTGACTCATCTTGCTCCTTTATCTCAACTCATTATAAATAATCTATTTTTTATAATCAAAGGTATTTGTATATAGTTTTTGCACGGCTTGACTTTTACCCCAAGCGAAAAAATATGCTTCATAATTGTAATAAACCGTCAAAAAAATGAAAATTGATAACATAAAAGCTAGAAATATTTTTGCAGTTTGATTGATCGGAAAGGTTTTTAGCCAATTTTGAAGAAAGTAGCTTAGGATAACAGAGGAGAAGATCAAGGCCAATGGTAACAAAGATAATAGATTAACGGTTTGTTGCCTGTTTGTTAGAGAGATTGTTCCTAGTAGAGCCAGGAACAAAACAAAGACATAGAAGTACTGCCGCCTGTCTATATGAAAGAGAACATAAATGATTCCTACAATAAACGTAATTGCCAAAAAAGGACTTAAGATTGGCTCCAATCCAACGTAAAATAATTGATTTGGCACTGATTGATAGACTAAGGATTGAGCATTGCCCCCCAAATTTAGGAAATATTGACCAAATGATCCTGGATCAAAATAGTTAGCTATTTTGGAGATATTTATAGGTAATAAAAATAGATATGGGAGTAAAAATAAAACAAATGGAACAGAAAAGACAATAAAACTTAACCAATATTTCAAAAAAACCTTTGGAGTTTTGTAATAGAAATAAACAAAAAAAACAATTAAAAGAACTGGCAGAAAAATAAAGAGCTTATCAACATAAAAAGCTAAAGCTGAAAAAAGACCTAATAATAGAAAGTTAATTTTTCTACCAGTTCTTAATGCTATAGTCAAAAGGTAAGACAAAAGGATAATAAATAGTGGGGTAAGGATTGCCGGCTCGATAACCCTTGACACTGCTACATGGAATGAAGTTACAGCCAAAAAAAGAGCAGACAGCAAGGCGATCTGTTTGTTGAACCATTCCTTTGCAAATAGGTAAAATAAATAAACTGTCAATGTACCTATCAGAACTTGGAAAATACGAAGCAACAAAATGTTGAACGCAGTGATCTTGCCTAGAAAAGCAAAAAGATATAGATATATTGCGTTTGTAATGTCTGGGGCCTGGATAAACCAATGATTCTTGGAGATATCTGCCATTTTTCTCAAATAGCCTAACTCGAGATTTGATAATCCTTTTGGGAAAACGTTTATCTCATAAATTCTCCAAAATAATGCCAAAAGAATTATCAAAATCAGGATTATGAAAGTTTGTTTCTCTTTCAGCTTCTTTTTGACCAAAAAAAACTTTGAATCTTTTATTTGTTTTGAGTTGTCTTGCATTAGCTAATAGATTAACGATCCTTAAAAACCCAAATTTTATACAACAAAAAGTTAAAAATCATGGCTGTTAGTGAACCAACTATAGTAGCAATGTTGGCCCATGACTTTGAACTAATTCCTCCAAAAATCAATGGCCCAATAAAGGCAATTGAGCTCGCTAGTATAATATTTACTAACATTCCTAAAACTGTAGCAATCGCGAACTTACCAACTTCCTTTGTTTCGCTTTGTTTTTTTACGCCCCTAAAAACCCAGAATTTATTCCAGAAATAACTATTTGTAGAGGCAGAGGCAAAAGATATCCCTTTAAATAATATGAAATATATTCCGGTACTATAGCCAGTAACTAGAATTAATAAATTAACGATGCCGAGATCTACCAGCCAGTTTAGACCCCCGGCTTCGCCGAATTTACCAAACTTATAGAAGATTGGTAATAAGCGGCCAACTACACGGGCAACTATTATGCCTGCAACGCATAGCATGATAAAGCCACCAATAACTATAGGTATACTTAAACTAATCCCGGCAACTGTCTTACCAAAAAAATCTAAATTTGTTAAAACGATTGAAGCAAAAAGGCCTGCCATCAGACCTATTAAAACAGACGCACTTAAATCAACTTTAAATGATGTAAGGTTATTATTTGGTTTTGTAGTCATCTTTTCCTTTCGGAGTACTTTTATTTTATTTTTTGTCACAATAAATTATAAAATACTTTTATCTTTCTAGCAACGTTATTTAGACAGAAATCGTTTCTCTTTTCTTGTCAACTGTTGTAAATCTCATTTGTTCTGGTTTGAAATACAATTCGATCTGACCAGTTGGGCCATTACGATGCTTTCGTATCAAAATATCAGCAGTATTTTTCCTCTCAGTGTCCTGTTCATAATAATCTTCTCGATAAATAAACATTACGACATCAGCGTCCTGTTCGATTGAACCAGATTCACGCAAGTCTGCCAATTGTGGTATTCTAGAAGGTCGATTCTCTACCGCTCTAGATAATTGAGAAAGTGCAACAACTGGGACATTTAGCTCACGCGCTAACCCCTTTAGTGAACGTGATATGTCCGAAACTTCTTCTACCCTATTACTTGATCCGTTGCCTTGAATCAGCTGTATATAATCTACAACTACAAGACCAAGTCCATGTTCCGCCTGAAGTCTGCGAGCCTTAGTTCTCATCTCTAAGACGTTTATTCCACTTGAATCATCAATCCAGAGAGGAGCTTCGGCTAGAGTAGCCATGGCTTGACCAATTTTAGGAAAGTCTGCATCATCCAGGTTACCAGTACGTAATTTCCATGAATCCAAATGTGCTTCGTTGCAAATCAAACGGTCTGAAAGCTGCTCTTTGCTCATTTCGAGCGAAAAGATAGCAACAGGAATACCCTCTACAGTTGCTATATGTTGAGCCATATTTAAAGCTAGACTTGTTTTGCCCATTGATGGTCTAGCGGCCAGAATTACCAGGTCAGAGGGCTGCAAGCCAGCCAATAGATTATCAAGGTCCTTAAAGCCAGTAGGAACACCTCTTATTGACCCCTTGTCCTTGTGAAGCTCATCGATACGATCAAAACTCTCAGTTAAAACATCTTTAATTGGTATAAAATTTTCCTTTAGGTGCTTTTGAGATACTTTAAAAACCGCTTGCTCTGATTTATCTAGAATATTTGTGATCTCATCATCTTCTTTCATTGCCAGGTCGGCTATTTCTGTGGATGCACGTATCAATCTTCTTAAAAGTGATTTTCCAGAGACGATCCTTGCATAGTTTGTGATGTGGGCGGCTGATGGTACTGAACTAGCCAATGTTGCTATATAGCTACTTCCACCTATTTGCTCTAATTTCTTACTCTCCTCTAGTTTGTTGGTTAGTGTTACAACATCTATAGGCTCTCTGTGCTCATAGAGCTTAAGCATCGCTTGATAAATGTCTCCATGTGCATCTTTATAAAAATCGCTTGCAATTACAATATCTGCTACTTTGACGATCGCCTCTTTGTCTAGAAGGATCGAACCAAGAAGTGACACTTCCGCTTCCAAATTTTGAGGTGGAATATGGATATCTTCTTTTGCCATTATCTTTTACCTTTCTCCCCTCGCAGCTTACTCAATAACTTCCCCGCCAAAGATCTCTAAAGCATCATCCAAAAGATCATCGTTAATCGGTTTGGCACCACCATTATTATTTGTTTTTATAATGCATCTGACCTTATAGTCAGTGCCATAAACTCTTTTCAGAGCATCCTCTACAATCCGCCTGTTTTTTACATCCTCAATCCGTTCCTTATGAAATTTGTATGGGAAATAAAGGCAGATTGTCTGACCTTCGAACTCAGGTTCACTCACCTTGAGGAAGGCGTGGATTGAATTGTTTGTAGACTTGATCTCCATTAGTAGTTCCTGCCATTTAATTGGCGAGGGCTTTTTGCCTTTTTTGGCGGGTTCT
>JAQUMB010000026.1 GCA_028718325.1 Patescibacteria group bacterium | reverse complement strand
CCGCTAGATACAAAGCCAACAAAGAAATGATTATCTCCCAGAATGATCTCTACGGAGAAGATATCACCCCTGGGATGCAACTGCTTGTTCCTGATGGAGAGATCCCACCTTTACCGAAGCCGGTGGTTACCACGCCACCTAGCTCACAATCCAGTTCGGACGATTCCGAAGGCATATCTTATGTGAAAACTTCGTCCGGCCCGAATCATTTTCCTTATGGATACTGCACTTGGTGGGTAGCACAAAAAAGATACGTGCCATGGAATGGTAATGCCTGGCAATGGTATGGTAATGCCCAAGCTTATGGTAGAGCAGTAGGCAGAACTCCAGTGCCTGGATCAATTATGGTAACATGGGAAAGTGGCGTTGGACATGTTGCTTATGTAGAATCGGTTTCTGGTGGCAGTTTCACTATCTCAGAAATGAACTATCGCGGTTACGGCATTATTTCTAGCCGGACGCTTACACCTTCTTCGGTTCCCCTAATTGGCTTTATTTATTAGAATTAGAACTAGAACTTAAACTTTTTGGCACTCCCAAAATTCGTTCTTCTACGATTTTCTTTAGAGTTTCTTTTGATATTGGGTTGGCCGTTGTAAAATGAATGGTTGTTCCGGCCACCGCATAACCCTTCAATTCTTCTTTGAGGTTTTCGATAACGCTTTGCCTCATCGTGATAAGGCTACAGTGATTTTTGAAAGAGGCGTAAACCAAAAACGGTTTTCCTTTGTATCTGAAAGTGGGCATGTGGTAATAAATGTATTCCTCAGCCTCAGGCAGAAACTCAAACACGTTTTCCCGAAGTTCTTGCAAAGCCTTCTTTGATTCTTCCGGAATATTTTCCAAATATTTATCGACTTCCACACTATGGTTCACGATTGCGTCCTATTATCTACAAGCACTGACAAAATATTTCCGGCGGGATCTTTGAACCAAGCTATATCCGGCCCCTGATTGTTGGAAATTCCCCGAGCAATGTTATCTTCGCCAGTCATTCCTTCATAGTGCTCAAATATAACACCCCCGCTTTTCAAATCTTCCACGGCCTTATCAATATCATCAACTACAAAATTCAAGGCAGTATAAGAAGCCGGTTGATGATTGTCCTTTTGATAGACAAAGACTGTCCCTCCGCCACTCAAATGTATCGTCAAGCCCATATCGTCTTCATCTACTTTCAAACCAAGTGTGTTGGTATAAAAATCCTTTGCTTTTGAGAGATCATCAACCGAAAGACTACCAAATGATGCCAATATTTTTATCATAGTTATCCTCCTTTTTTAAAGTATTTATGTTTCTATATTATAACATTTTGGTCCAACAACTTGCAGGCTATTGAGAAGGTCGTTCTATTTAGCAAAATAGTTATTAATGTATGTTATTTGAAACTACGTCTTTCTTGGACTTTGGAATAGTTTTACTACTTCAGCAAGAGATAGAACACACAGAGAAACTACAATTATTTGCACCCATTGAAAAATAGTAAGACTGTCAAATTGAAAAATTTTCTTTACCGCTTCCACGTTGGTAGCAAAATACATAACTACCAAGGTAAAAGATACTACCCCTACCAGTGCCAGATTATCATTTCTTCGTAATTTCGATATTAAATTTTCTTTTCTTGATAAGTTGACTACCATTAAGACTAAAATTAGAAGGACAAGCATAAGAAAAGTAAAGGCTCTCGCTACGTTTTCTCCGTATTGATAAAAAGAAGCATAATATGAGACGAATAGGAAAATACCCACTATTGTGCCATTAATAATCGGGGTATATAAGTTTTTAAAAGCAATTATTCTCTCCTTTAATCTTCTTGGTGCTTTCTCCATAATGTCTATGTCTTCTTTGCTGGCTTCAAAAACAACTGTACAAGTCGGGTCTATAATAAATTCTAAAAAAACAATGTGTATAGGCATCAGGATTAACGGCAAATCAAAAATAACCGGTAATATTGATAAAATGACGATTGGAATATGAACCGATATCAAATAGTTTACTGCTTTTTGCAGGTTGTCATATATTCTTCTGCCCATTCTAACTCCCCCAACTATTGAGTTAAAATTATCATCCAAAAGAACAATAGCTGCAGCCTCTCTTGCCACATCTGTCCCTCTTCTGCCCATAGCAATCCCGATATTTGCAGCCTTCAGCGCGGGGGCGTCATTGACCCCATCCCCTGTCATAGCCACAACTTCTTTCATTCTTTTTAATTCTCTTATTATCAATAGTTTTTGATTTGGCCTGACACGGCTGAAAACATTTGTTACTTTGAGTACATCTTCTTTGTCTTTTTCGTTCAATGCTTCGAACTCGTCACCAGCAATAACCCCTTTTGTGGTTAGGCCGATTTGCTTTGCAACGTCGAGGGCTGTTTCCTTATAGTCCCCGGTGATCATTATTATTCTGATTCCAGCCCTATTGGCTGTCTTGATTGATTCAGTTACTCCGGATCTTATAGGATCCTTCAGCCCAACTAGACCAAGTAACTCAAATTTAATTTCATGTCTATTTTCGGGTAAATATTTTTTATTATCATGAGCCTTAGCTACAGCAATAACCCTCAGGCCTTCTTTCGCAAATCTTTTTACCTCATTCATAACGTTCTGTCTCTCTTTGCTTGAAATATGACACAAATCCAACACAACTTCCGGAGCCCCTTTAAGCGCAATTTCAAAGCCTTTATAGGCTCCTTGATAAGCGTGAGCAACACAAAGGGAATTATTTTCTAGAGGATATTCTTTGACTAAGGTGTTCTCGTCATATAGAACATCTACATTAAATTTCTTTTTTCCTTCATGGATAAAAGCAGATTCCATAGGATCAAAGGGTTTTCGCTGGCTAGCCAATATTCCATACCTAATAACATTTTCATCGTCTATAAAGTCGTTTATAAGAATCTCTCCGCTCGGAATATATATTTTCTCGATTGACATCAGATTTTTTGTGATAGTACCTGTTTTATCAACACAAAGAACAGTTGCTGCTCCCAAAGTTTCGATGGTCGCCGCTCTTCTAGTCAGTACATTATATTTCGCCAGTCTCCAAGCCCCCATTGTCATAAATAAAATCAGCACAATAGGGAATTCCTCTGGAAGAATACCAATTGCTAATGTTAGGCCAGCCAATATCGACTCGATGATTCCCTTATCATAAAAGAGAGAAATTACCGTAAGCAGTATGCACACGGAAATCCCTATCATTGCGATCCATTTAACAAACTTTCTTATCTCTTTTTGAAGTAAGGTTTTTTCTATTTCTATTGAGCTTAGAGACTTGCCAATCTTTCCAAGTTCCGTATCGAGCCCTATAGCTCTGACCTTTCCAAAGCCATGGCCACTGATAACCATAGTCCCTGAAAAAACTTTATTATTTTTTTCCGTATTTTTTTTAACTGTCTGAGATTCTCCCGTTAGAAGAGATTCATCAACACTCAAGTTCACTGCTTCTTCTAATTCGATGTCCGCAGGAATTCTATCCCCTTCCACCAAAATAACCAGATCACCAACGACAACTTCTCTTCCTGGAATTCTTTTTTCTTCACCATCCCTTATTACAATTGCTCTGGGACTCGAAAGGTTTGCTAGTGCCTGCAAGGATTTTTCAGATTTTTTCTCTTGATAAAGAGATATCCCGATAACTCCCCCTAAAGAAAAAAGTAACAATATTGCTTCTACTTTATCTCCTAGAAAAAGATATAAAACGCAGGCTACCAATAAAAGGGAAATCATCGGCTCTTTGGTAATCTCTACAAAAAGATCTATTATTCTCTTGGGTTTTGCTGAAGGAAGATTATTATATCCATTTGTTTTGAGTTGGGTATTTGCTTCTTTTTGGCTTAGTCCTGTGAGCATGCTTAGATATTATCATTATCTAATTAATATTCATAGAATGACAAAATGTTTAGATGGTGAGGCACTTGTTTTGGTGGACAGCGTCGAAAATAGTTGGAACTTATTACTTAAGGAATTAACGAATTGGAGGGAGCTAGAAGAACCTACTGCAGAAATAGGAGCATAATGATTATAAGGAGGTAACATGAAACAAAATGAAAGCACAACAGACCGTGTAATCCGAGCGATTGTCGGGGTAGTCCTTATCGGAGTTGGTTGGTTTTATCTAGGCAACAACACACTGGGGATAGTTCTCGATGTTGTCGGGGTAATTGCTCTATTCACTGCCTCAACAGGATTCTGTCTGATATATAAGCTGTTTGGCGACTTCAGCACTAAAAAATAATCACATTTAAAAACGAGACTCTCTGTATCTCGTTTTTAAAATTCGTTTAAACCCCGTAGAACCAGCGGATGAACCAGCCAAATAAGGTGAAACCTTTGGCTTCCTCTGCTAATTGGTTGGCCAAATTAAGATTCTGAAGTTCTAAGACATTTATTTGATTTTGAATTTCGGTTTTATCTGCTTCATTGGTAAGTTTTGTCATAATTTGTTGAAGCTCTCTTATTCTTTCCTGATTTTGCTCCATAATAGTTTTGACTTCTTTCATTTGTCCATAATTAGCACCTATAAAAAATTTGGCAGCACCGCTTCTCTCCTGGATTTTATCCATTGCCTTATTGGCGCTATCAACTGCCTGGTTTTGCTCTCTAGCAATTGTACGAATTTGTTCACCAATACTGGGATCGTTTGTTCGGTTTGCTACCGCAAGCATTGATTGAACCGCTTTAGCAATTTCACTTGCATGGCTACTTACGGCATTATTTTTTGCTTGGTACTGCTGTTTTGTAGATTCAATATCTTGTTCTGTCTGTGTTTGAATTTGTTCTTCTGTCCGGGTCTGTGTCTGTGTCTGAGCCCCTGTTTCTGTATTATTTGTTTGCGCCTGAGTTTGAGTTTGGGTAGTCACCGTATTCTGATTTTGAGTTGATGTGCCCTGATTTGCACTATCAGAAACAGCAAACGACATCGCAGGCAAAACTAGAAGTGTTAATGTTGTTAAAGTTAATTTATTTTTCATTTATCCTCCTTTATTCTTAATAATAACCCCCTTCAACCTTTTTCGTCAAATATTAAGAAAGACCCCGCAGGGTCTTTCTTGAACTTGGTTATTTAGTTGCGTTGTCGCAGTTGCCATCACCGTTTGCGTCTACGAAACCGGCGCCGTTTCCAGAACCATTGTGCATTCCAGATCCACCATTGCCACCGCCGTTACCAGCCCAGGCTGGTTTTCCAGCTGCAGTCCTGATAGTAACTTGACTACCATCAGCCTTGGTCAGATTCCAAGCGCTTACAGTTCCAGCGCTATGCTCCAGCCCTTCGACTTTGATGCTATCTCCAGCTTTAACCGTAGTATCAACATACCCACGTTTCCCTAGATTTACTGTGTAGGATTTCCCATCAGCATCCTTTACTTGGATCTGGTTCTTACCAGTTGTAGAGACACTCTCTACAGTACCCGTAAGCCCTACTTTGGCAACCTCTTCACCACTAGGTGTTTTGACAGTTCCCAGTGATGTCTTAGCAAAGACCACTCCGGTTGAAAGCAATGTTACGGCCACTGCTGTTCCGACGATTAATGTTTTGTTCATTTTTCTCCTTTTCTAGAAGGTTGGTTATTAAATCCTTCTGCTAATAATACGGCATGAGAGAAAAAATATTTCAAAATTTATTGCATTTATCCCCGCGATTTCCATTCCCATATCCATTATTCGTATTCATGTTTTGTTGATTATTATGAAACCTTCCGAAACCCTTGCCTACAGTTTCATTAAAATTAGAAACGGAAAGCAAGAAACCCGATATAACTATAGCCACAGAGACTGTACCAATTACTATGATTAGCCTTTTTTTGTATGCTCCTGTATAACGATAGATAATCCAGATTAATATAGCAATTCCTCCTATCCCAAGGATTACAATCCACCAAGGAATCACCCCGATGATACGGTCCCAACGATTATTGCATAACCCCAGGCCTTTTCTTGGAAGATAAAAACTGAGATTGATAAGGAATATTACCAAAAGGGCAATGCCAACAATCACAATCTCAATTAATGCTTTTGTAAACCTAAAAAAATTCTTAGAATGCATTTTTACTTCGTCTTTTTTGATGCTTTCCATTACTTTATTCTTTAAGTCACTCATAATATGTCCTCAATATTAATATCTTTAAAATGTTTCTTAAGTTCTATCTTCCCCCTATTAAGATAAGTGCCTACAGTATTTACTGGTAAATGCATTATTTCTGATATTTCTTCGTAGCTTTTATCTTCATAAAATCGAAATACAATCACCTCCCGGTACTTTAGGGGAATAGTTAGAAGAGCTTTGTCTAATAACATCTTTTGACCCTCTGAATCTAGCTCCTTTTGAATAAAATCGGCGTGGTTATCATCACTTGCTATCTCGACAACATCATCTAATGCGACATGCTTCGTATTTTTGCGATAGTGAGTTATTGCCTCATTATGTGCAATACGGTATATCCAGGAAGAAAATTTTCTTTTAGGATCAAAAGAATTTATGTTTTTATATGCCTTTAAAAAAGTTTCCTGCAAAGCATCAGCACAGTTGTCCCTGTCCCCGAGTATACGGAATATAAAGGAACAAAGAGGCTTTTCATAACGATCTATCACTTCGCCGAATGCCTCTTTATCCCCAGACTGTATTTTCCCCGCTATTTCTTCGTCTGTTTGCTTCATAAAACCATTTTATCTTTATTAACTGTATTACGCCATAAGTACAAAAAATATTTCAAAAAGAGACATTTCTGTCTCCTCTGGTTCCAAGTCTTTTCGATGTGGTCAAAATGGTGGACCTGACAGGACTCGAACCTGCCACCTCCTCGGTGCAAACGAGGCGCTCTACCAGATGAGCTACAGGCCCATGTTATTCAATAAACCCTATGAAACTATTTTTTCAGCAATCTTTTTTACTATCTAGCCGATGGACATCGGACCGCTCGATTAGTATAGCAGATCCATGTTTATGGCAACATGAAATTTAGGAAACCAAAGAGGAACGCAAAGGAAACAAGGATTAAGAAGACGCCGAGAACTCTGTAAAAGGAGTATGTTCCACCGGCACCGAAATACCGATTCGTCCAACCAAATTCTCCTGTGATCAAGGTAATTTTTCTAGTCTTCCAAACAAATAGAAAACCGATTACAAACAATGAAATACTGATAACAATTCTTAGTAACATCTCTCTCCTTCCTTTTTATTTTGGTGGGCGATCGAGGACTTGAACCTCGGACCTCGTCATTATCAGTGACGCGCTCTAACCACCTGAGCTAATCGCCCGAAATGTCTTTTATCAAACCATATTTTAACAAAAATCTTGTGTTTATTCAATCGTTTAGTTGATTATTTTTTACTCGACTTTTTGAACGTGTTATGGTATAAATGTCTTTATGTTTTGTACCTTTGTAGTTACACATGTATTTCTCAATCTACCACACCAGATTCGTCTCTGTAGAGAACACCACATAAGTAGGGCCTGATCAAAGAATGTCAGGAGGGGGAGATGCGAGTTTTCTTTAACACGAAGACCGGGGGGTATTTCATTTTCATCCTCTTCATAGCACTCATAGCCTTCTGCTACTTCACCAAGCTGATCCAAGAAGATTGGTTCTTTTACACCGCGGTCGTTCTTTTTTTCATCGGAGTTGCCCTGATCAAATTCTCAGACAGGGCCCAGAAGAGAAATACAATCCAAAGTGACAAAGTCTGATCCGCTAGCTAACGGCGGATCACCAAGGGACAGTTGAGCGCGTTCGAGCCGCGATCCTGTCCCTTTTACTATTCAAATAAATGAAAATTTATTTCTTCTTATCCCAACCATCTCCGGCGTTCTTGCAGAAGTCGGGATCCCGACCAAAGCGTCGGGGCAGTTTTCAAAAATGAAAAATTGCTTCGCCTTTAGGCCGACATCATGAAGATTGTAACTGGCTAAGTACAATCAAATGAAGAGTTCATATTTTTCTTGATTCTTTGGTTACTTTCTCATCAAGGAGAAGAGTAATAGAAGAAAGTGATTTGTATAGATTCCCGCATTCGCGGGAATGACAAATGGAATGAGATCCTTCGACTACGCTCAGGATGACAGAGAAAAAATAGAAACAAAAAATTCCACCGAAGCGGAATTTTTTGCCAGCTTTTGACAGCTGAATAATAGCAGAAGTATTTCGAGTCCTTCCGACAAAGTTGTCGGGCCGACCTGGAAGATTTTCTAGTTTAAAAAACTAGCAAATACTCCCTAGAAAGGAGGTGATCCATCCGCACCTTCCGGTACGGATACCTTGTTACGACTTCACCCCAATCGCTAATCCTACCTTAGGACACTTGCGTGTACTTCGGGCATTACTAACTTTCGTGGTGTGACGGGCAGTGTGTACAAGACCCGGGAACGAATTCACCGTGACGTGCTGATTCACGGTTACTAGCGATTCCGACTTCATGAGGGCGAATTGCAGCCCTCAATCCGAACTGAGACTAGCTTTGATGAGATTAGCTTCCTCTTACGAGTTCGCAGCTCATTGTACTAGCCATTGTAACGCGTGTGTAGCCCGAGGCGTAAGAGCCATGCTGACTTGACGTCATCCCCACCTTCCTCCCTGTTGACCAGGATAGTCCCGTATGGGAAATATAACATACGGCAAGGGTTGCGCTCGTTAACGGACTTAACCGAACATTTCACAACACGAGCTGACGACAGCCATGCAGCACCTGTCATCCGGCTCCCTTTCGGGCACAATCTTATTTCTAAAATCTTCCGGAGATGTCAAGCCTCGGTAAGGTTTTTCGCTTAGAGACGAATTAAACCACACGTTCCACCGCTTGTGCGGGTCCCCGTCAATTCCTTTGAGTTTTAGCCTTGCGACCGTACTCCCCAGGCGGGTCACTTAACGCGTTAGCTTCGCTACTAAAGGGGTCGAATCCTCTAACAGCTAGTGACCATCGTTTACGGCGTGGACTACCGGGGTATCTAATCCCGTTCGCTCCCCACGCTTTCGTGTCTCAGTGTCAGGAATGTTCCAGTAAGCTGCCTTCGCCATTGGTGTTCCTAGCGATATCTACGCATTTCACTGCTACACCGCTAATTCCGCTTACCTCTACCACCCTCTAGTACGCCAGTATTAAATGCAGCCCCCAAGTTGAGCCTGAGGATTTAACATTTAACTTAACGCACCACCTACACACGCTTTACGCCCAGTAATTCCGGATAACGCTTGCATCCTACGTATTACCGCGGCTGCTGGCACGTAGTTAGCCGATGCTTATTCAAATAGTACCGTCATAATCTTCCTATTTAAAAGAGGTTTACAATCCGAAAACCGTCATCCCTCACGCGGTATTGCTCCATCAGGCTTTCGCCCATTGTGGAAAATTCCTCACTGCTGCCTCCCGTAGGAGTCTGGACCGTGTCTCAGTTCCAGTGTGGCTGGTCAATCTCTCAATCCAGCTACCCGTCGTCGCCTTGGTGAGCCATTACCTCACCAACAAGCTGATAGGAAAAAGGTTCCTCTCGAAGCGTATTGCTACTTTAATTATTGCTAATATCATGGGGAATTACCTCACCTTTCGGCAAGCTATGCCCCTCTTCGAGGTAGATACCAATTTATTACTCACCCGTTCGCCACT
>JAQUMB010000025.1 GCA_028718325.1 Patescibacteria group bacterium | reverse complement strand
CTGTTGTGTGTACCCTGAGTCGGTACTCATCATATTGCACATGGTGTGTTTCGTCAGGGAGTTGATAGCCTGCCTCGATCAAGACCGTTCCGGGGACAAGCTTGGTTGCCTCAGCCTGCAGTTCTTCGATGATCGCCTTCACACCTTGGGAAAAACAGTCAACCCATCTTTCAATTATTTTGGTCATGAATAGCCTCCTAATTTCGCTGCACCGCTTTCAATATATTCCGGCAAAAGAATTTCGCTCCGGTCGTCGCCGGTCAGCTCCACTTCGAAGGAGTTGGGCATACCGAGGATTGAGACCATGGCTCCCAGATGTTCGAGAGAAATTGCTATACCCGATTTTTCGTTGTGGGCATAGACGATCGCGAATTCACTCTTTAATTCTCTATGCCAATGCTTGAAAGACAGGGTACCGTTTGTGCCAGTGTATACGGATGAAATTCCCTCGAGGTTTTCTTCAAAAGAGAGATTGTTACAGAACCGCCTGAACCTGTTGCTGTTAAGACGTTGCATAACATACACAGCCATAGAACGCGGTGTACTCGTACTTGGCGGAATAAACCCACCATATTGGACGACGACTCGTATTGCTTGCGTGAACTTTTGGAAAATTTCGTCCAAATCTCCATGATCCCAGAAAATCCAATTTGCTTCCGTTACGACTTTCACCGTCATCCTCCTGATTTGCTACCTGGATTCTTTGTGCGTCTTGTTATCAATCGCAGCGCTGATCACTTCCCAGAATGCCTTTGCTAAGAAATAAACGATAGAAGCCAAGATTGCCAGAACAACCAGACAGAGTGCGGTGAAGTATACCCAGATTCCAAAGACGAGGAAGAGAACGGTGTAGAGGACCAAAAACAAAAGACCCAGCCTGGCTCCCTTCTTGGTCGGTGCCTCGGCTTCAGCTATCAGCCAGCCCAGAAAAGCGCACCAACCCATTATTCCAAAGAACCACACATGCATGATTGACACGTGAAAAAGGGTGAACTGCACTAAAGGCATTTTAGACCACCTTCCTATTTAAGGAAACAAGCTCCTCGGCTTTCCACACTTGTGGAGGGTTTTTCTTGATCCATCTGTCTAACAGGCAAGCGAGGATAAAGAATCCAAACCAAAAAACAGAAGCAAAAATACTTATCGCAATGACCAAAATTCTTAGCCAGGTCAGATTCATATCAACCTGTATAAGCATGATCGAGAGCAAAGCAAACGTTATCCCGAACGGAATAGACGGCAGCGTTCTTACAAATGTATTACTCGATGTGATTGTGATGATGAAAATAGTGATTGTAGCGCAAACACTAATTGCAAATGCCCAGATCAAGACTTCGAGAACTTCCATTACCTTCCTCCAAAGGCCGCATCATTTATCAAGGTACCAAAAAGAGACAAGTTTCCCCGTCCCTCCCTATTTTCGTGAAGTTATATTAACACAAAGTCGTTAATATTTAAACAAAACGATCTTTCCATGAGTTGTTTTTTAAATGAAAAAAGGGGCTTTGGGAATTTCTTCCCGCCACCCCTTGATCTCGAGCTAAGTCGAGCTACTTCATGTGAGACACGAGGTCTTCAAGGAATTGAGTTTCAAAAGCGATTGATTGAGCCTCCCTGAAGATTCTCTCGCGAGTTCTGGCCCAATCTTTCATGGCTTTGCCGAGACTAAGCCAAATCTGCTTTGGTTTTATTTTTACCTTCTCGCAGATAGTAGGGACATCAGAGTCTTTGATGACGATTTTTGTTGCGATCTCTTGACCACGACCTTTGTACCCCGGAGAACCCTTGTAGTAGACTTCAATCAAGACCCAGTTGCCCTTGCGTGTTAAACTATAGACCAACTTAACGCCGCCAGGATAAGGAAGACAAAGACCTTTTCGCAGGGGATCCGGTTCTTGGAAAAGCTGGTGTCCAGAATAGGGAGCCCAGAACAGACCCTGCATCTTGAGAACATTCTTTATCGCGACTCCGGTTTCGTCTGTGAAATCTTCAGCCGAGCAGCTACAGAGAGAAGACAGCGGCCAAAGATGTGAACTTTCTCCACGAAGGAACTCAAACCGGCCGAACTCAATCAGGGTAAACGTGTCAAGATGCGGCTTGATTTGATCCACTCTTGCTTGCACAAGCTCGTACCACTGGCTTTCTGAGAACCGACGTCCTTTGAACATCAGTTCCATTTCTGTCGAGAGCATAGCTCTCTCCTTTCAATCGTCTCGCAGGGCGTACCCCTTGAGAACCTGTTTCCTCAGGGCAGACCCTTTGGAAACACCCATCCCTTGATGAGTAAAGGGAGTATACCTCTTTTTTTGTCTGAATTAAAGAGTTTAACATTATTGATTCTTGTAAACACCAATAATATATTACCAAAACGAGACAAACCCTCGACTTATACTCAAAAATATTGTATACTTAACCAGCTGTCTATAACTCAATAAGGTTTTTATGAATATCCGAAATGTGGCGATTATCGCTCACGTCGACCATGGCAAAACAACCTTGCTCGACGGTTTTTTAAAGCAGACAAAAGTTTTTCGTGAAAATGAAGCTCTGATGAGTCAGAGTCTTATTTTGGATTCCAATGATCAGGAGAGAGAACGTGGAATCACAATTATGGCAAAAAATGCCGCTATTACTTACAAAGACACCAAGATAAATATTATCGATACCCCAGGACACGCTGATTTTGGGGGAGAAGTCGAACGAACTTTGAACATGGCCGATGGGGCGATACTAGTGGTAGATGCCCAAGAAGGGCCAATGCCTCAAACTAAATTCGTTTTAGGTAAAGCATTAGAACTTGGACTCAAAATTATCGTCGTTATAAATAAAATCGATAAACCGGATTCTCGAATTGACTATGTTATAAATAAAATTCATGATCTTTTTCTTGATATGGCAACGGACATGGATCATCTTGACTTTCCGATTTATTATGCCATATCCAAAGAAGGAAAATCATGGGCAGAAATGCCAGAAGATTTTTCTGAAAAAGCCGATCTTGTGCCAATCTTCGAAGGAATTTTGGAATACATTCCTGCTCCAGAATCAGAACCAGATAAGCCATTACAAATGTTGGTAACGACACTCGATCGAGACAATTTTCAAGGGAAATATGCAATCGGCAGAATTCGTCGTGGTTTTGTCACACCAAATATGCAAGTCACACTAATAAATAGAAATGGAGAGCAGCAAAATGCCAAAATCGAAAAAGTCTATGTCAGTCAAGGATTGAAGAAAGTCGAAGTCCTTAGAGCAGAAGCTGGCGAAATAGTTTCGTTAACGGGTATCAAAGAAGCAAGTATTGGTGACACAATTGCAGACATTACAAACCCAGAAGCTCTGCCAACAATTGAAATAGAAGAACCAACATTGAAGATGTCTGTCTCTGTCAATACGTCCCCTTTTGCCGGAAAAGAAGGTCAATTTGTGACAGGTCGTCAGATCTTGGATCGACTCAAAAAAGAGCTAGAAACCAATGTTTCATTGAAAATGAAAGTCGGCAAAGACGGTGACTACATCCTGTCAGGACGTGGTGAATTGCATTTGTCTGTTTTTATTGAAAATCTGAGACGTGAAGGGTTCGAACTTCAGGTCGGTAAACCACAGGTCATCGTCAAAGAAATCGATGGGGTCAAGTGCGAGCCAGTCGAAGAATTAACAATTGATGTTGGCACAGAATTTGTCGGAGCGGTGACAGGAGAAATCGGTCGGAGAAAGGGAAGTTTGTTTTCCCAGACAGACAATTCTGACGGGACGACACGATTGATATTTGAAATCACAACTAGAGGAATATTAGGTCTGCGGAATTTACTTTTGACGTTGTCTCGAGGTACGGCTATCATCAATTCAATGTTTTTGCGTTTTGAACCAGTCGGAGCATCTTTCCCAAGGCTTAGAAATGGTGTTTTGGTCGCTTCACATAATGGTAAAGCAGTTGCTTACGGACTCAATATTGCTCAAGGTAGAGGGATAATCTTTATTTCACCACAAACATCTGTTTACAAAGGAATGGTGGTCGGTCTTAACTCTCGCGAACAGGATATCCATATTAATGTTTGTAAAGAAAAGAAGCTAACAAACACAAGAGCGGCGGGTTCAGATGACTCAATAATGTTGACTCCCCCAACTATCTTTAGTTTGGAACAAAGTTTGGATTTTCTCGAAGATGATGAGCTTCTTGAGGTAACACCAAAAAGTTTAAGGTTAAGAAAAAAAGATTTATAGAAAAATATTTTGTATACTTTACAAAAAGAATTTAGGGGTCTAAAATGTCGTCAGGTGGACGTCCCGAAAGGGATTTTTTCATAAAACAAAGGGTTCATGGCTAAAGAAACAAAATACATCTTCGTAACCGGTGGAGTTTTGTCCGGCCTCGGCAAAGGGATTTTTGCTGCCTCTCTAGGCAACATCCTAAAAAGCCGGGGTTTTTCCGTTAATATGCAAAAATGTGATCCATACCTCAATGTTGATGCCGGGACTTTAAATCCTGGTGAACACGGGGAAGTTTTTGTAACTGACGATGGGGCTGAGACAGACCTCGACATTGGGCATTATGAGAGGTTTATCGATCGCAATTTGACGAAAATCAGCTCGATTATGACCGGTCGAATCTATACTGAAGTGCTAGAAGATGAAAGAAAAGGAAAATATCTTGGCAAAACTGTTCAAGTCATCCCTCATATAACAAATAAGATTCAAAAATTTATTATGGATGCTGGGAAAGGTTTTGACATCCATATTGTTGAAATAGGCGGAACAGTCGGTGACTATGAAGGGTTACATTTTATAGAAGCGATCCGCCAAATGCGTCGAAAAGTTGGTCGAGAAAACGTCCTGTATGCCCATCTCGTTTATTTACCATTTCTCGAAACATCCCAAGAACTGAAGACGAAGCCAGCCCAATCATCAGTTCGTGATCTTTTGGCTTTGGGGATTCATGCTCAAATTATCGGTTGCCGAGCAGAACATGAAATAGAAACAGAACATTTGAAAAAAATTGCTCTATTTTCCGATGTTGACGTCCAAGCAGTCGTTCCTTTACCGACAATCACCAGCGTTTACCAGGTTCCAGAAAATTTGGAAAAGTCAGGACTAGGCGATTATGTTTGTGAAGAATTGGGCTTAGCTAAACGAGCGAGAAAAGGCAATGGTTGGGAAAGATACCTTTACAATTTGGAACATACAACAGGTGAAGTAAAAGTTGGTTTAATTGCCAAATATATGTCAAATGAAGATACTTATAAAAGTGTTAATGAGGCTATTCAGTCAGCAGCAATTTCTAACAACAAACTAGCAAAGATTGTCTGGGTAGATGCCGAGAAGATTGAAAAAGAGGGGGTAAAAGTATTAGCTGGACTAGACGGGATAATTATTCCTGGCGGTTTTGGTAATCGCGGCATAGAAGGTAAAATATTGGCCGCAAAATATGCCAGAGAAAAGAACATTCCTTATCTGGGGTTATGTTTGGGAATGCAAATTGCGGTAATTGAATTTGCTCGGAATGTTTTGGGATTAAAGGATGCTAATAGTGGTGAGTTTGACCACGGTTCAAAAAATGAGGTAATCCATATTATGCCGGAACAAAGGCAATGTATGAGTGAAGATGATTATGGTGCAACTATGCGTTTGGGGGCTTACCCATGCGTTTTAAATAAAGGTTCTAGGTCTTATGAATTGTACAAACAAGAGCAAATCAGCGAGCGACATCGACATCGTTATGAATTTAACAACGATTATAGAGATGATGTCACAAAAGCAGGGATGCTAATCGCTGGAACTTCTCCAAATAAACACCTGGTAGAAATAATTGAGTTACCAAAACATCCATATTTTGTGGGGGTTCAGTTTCACCCAGAATTCAAATCCCGACCAGATCATCCACATCCACTTTTCAATGGTTTTATTCAAGCCTGCCTAAAAAAACTAAAATAGTAGAGAAGGAACTTTTTGCCATGTTATAATCAAACCTGGCTTTTTATTTTTTTGTATTTTTTAAGGGAGGCAAAAGATGAGGAAAATCGGAAATCTTATAACTGATGAAAACAGAAAATGGTGGATATTGGGGACAGTCTGTTTTGCCCTTTTTATGATTATTTTGGACAATACCGTAGTAAGCTTGGCCATCCCAAGTATCATCAGGAACTTTAATGCGTCAATAAGTCAGGTCGAATGGGTGACAAACGCTTATTTGCTGTCTTTCGCAGTCCTGCTTATTACACTTGGACGGTTGGGAGATGAATTTGGTCGTCGGAGGCTTTTTGCGATTGGCTTAATAATGTTCACTGGTAGTTCGGTACTTTGTGGTCTTTCCGGCTCTATAAACCAATTAATCTTCTTCAGGGCATTACAGGGAATCGGCGGGGCAGCAATGATGCCGGCGACCTTATCTTTGATAACGGTTAACTTTGATCCTAAAAAAAGAGGAGTAGCCCTCGGTATCTGGGGATCTATAGCAGGACTCGGTATTGTTTTTGGTCCTATCGTTGGTGGTTATCTGACTCAAAATGGTTTGGGAGGAAGCATCAATAGTTTCTTGCATATCACAAGCTACTGGCGATATGTCTTCTTTATTAATCTACCGGTTGGACTGCTTGCTTTATTGGCGACTTTTCTCATAATCCCGGAATCAAAAGATAAGGAAAAGAAACATCCGATTGATTTTGTCGGCGTTATTCTCTCATCGCTTTCTGTTTTCTTTTTAACTTTTGGATTGATTGAAAGTACGAAATTTGGTTGGTGGCATGCTGAAAAAGTTTTTTCGATTTTGGGGGTTAAGCTGGATTTCGGAAATCTAAGTATTATTCCGGTATTTTTTGCCCTCTCGGTTATCTTTGGTATCCTTTTCTTTTTGGGAGAGAGGAGGGAAACCAAAGAACCTCTAATTAATTTAGAATTATTTAAAGATCGAAACTATGCTGTTGGCAATCTGGTTACCGCTATTCTTTCGTTTGCTATGATGGGATCGTTTTTCTTATTGCCTCTTTTCCTCCAATCAATTCTTGGCTTTTCACCATCTAAAACTGGCGTAATATTACTACCTCTGGCCTTTTCTATGATAATTGTAGCCCCCTTTGCAGGAAAAACTGCCGATAAATTTGGAGCACGTTACCTAGCATTTTTTGGTCTACTCATTATGGCTCTAGGACAATTTTTGATCGCTCATTTTACGGTCAATACCAGTGTTTCAGACCTGATACTACCCTTTGTAGTGATGGGGGTAGGGATGGGGATTATCCAGGCGCCGATCTCAAGCGCCGTATTAAAAAATGTTCCTCCCGACAAGGCAGGTGGAGCTTCTGGTGTTGTTACGACTATTAGGCAAATAGGCGCAGTCATGGGGATAGCTGTGCTTGGTGCTTTTTTGCAATCGTTCCTTGTTACAAATCTTACTAGTGATCTGAACAACGTTAAAAATCTTCCCCAAAGCGTCAAACAACAGATAATTTCAGAGACAAAAGCTGGGAATACGATAAATTCCTCTACGGACGCGGAGAAAAATTTAGACAGAATTGTTAAACAACAAGTAGAAAAAACAATTCAAACACCTGATGTCTCAAAGCTTCCACCAGTGATGAAGCAGTCCGTACTTCAACAAGTTGAATCAGCTAAAAACGCGCTAATTAATAAATTTAAAGAGATTGGGATTGGGATTGTTTCTGCAATCAAACATGCATTCGCTGATTCTATTAATGAAGCTATCAGGATTGCTTCTCTGGTGACAGTATTTGGTGCCTTCGTTTCCTTATTGCTAGAAAATCCCAAAAGGAAAACCAAAGTGAAAGAATAGCTTTTATGGCTCGTGATGACAAATGGTTATTTGCAAAGCTTGATGAAGTTTGGGATGCTATATTCCCAGATATTTATCAGGAGAATGATGTTAGGATAGTTTGGGGTAGGAAGGCCAGAAGACGTTTAGGCTCTATAAAAGCCGGCGAAAAGAAAAAGAATGAGCATGCGGAAACAATTATTACCATAAATAGTCTTTTTAAGGACGAAAAAATACCGGAATATGTCGTCATTGGGACTATAGCTCATGAGCTTGCTCATTATGTTCATGGCTTTCATTCACCCCTGACAAGGAAATTTGATACACCTCACGCTGGTGGGGTGGTAAATCGAGAATTAAAAAATCGTGGGTTAGAGAAAATATTAAGAATGCAAAAAAAATGGCTCAAAGAAAATTGGGAAACATATCTGCAAGATTCAATGCCAAATGTCAGAAAGAGACGCATCAGAAGACGGAAAAGGATTGTAATAAAATGGATTTAAGATAATCACAAGGAAGATGAACAAAAAGTGAAATTAAGCATAGAAAAAATTGTTGTTGGGCTTTTGGCAACGAATTGCTATCTAGTCATGGCAGAAAACAAAGACTTGGCGATAATTGATCCTGGTGACGATCCCGATAAAATTATCGAGCATATTGAAAAATTAGGCCAGGTTAACCCCAGATATATTTTGTTGACTCACGCTCACTATGATCATGTAGCAGCTGTCTATCGGGTACACGAAAGATATCCAAAGACAGAAATATTATTATCCAAAAAAGATGGTGACTTCTCGAAAGTAACAAAAGAAAAAGATGCAATGTTTGACATTATTTTTCCCGGAATAGAATATGATTATAAGGATGTTGCGGAAGGTCAGAAAATCTTATTGGGTGACTCATATTTCCAAGTTATAGAAACGCCCGGCCATACCAAGGGAAGTGTGTGTTATTTGATTGATAAATATCTTTTTTCCGGAGATACTCTTTTTTATAAATCTCATGGCATCACTGATTTACCCGGAGGTAATAATGGTAAAATGAGAGTAAGCTTGAAAAAATTATCTGATTTGACAGACGATATTGTTGTCTATCCTGGCCATTTGATAAAAACAACTATCGGAGATGAAAAGAAAAGTGGCATATTACCAAAAGAATAATCAATAAAAATCGGGGTGTAGCGCAGCTCGGTAGCGCGCGTCGTTCGGGACGATGAGGTCGTGGGTTCAAATCCCGCCACCCCGACCATTTTCTTCGCTCAATATAAATTTAACAGTTGTCTCAAAAATAAATTTAAGATAAAATCAACAAAGTGTCTATAAAAGCAACCTACAATAAACTAATAAAATATTTAAAAAAGATTAATCGGATCCGTCATAAAATTTTTCGTGGGAGTAACCTTTATTTTTTTATTTTCCTCTATTTTTCTGTAATCATGGGAATAATGTTTTATTTTGGCTGGTGGATATCTCCGGATCGGTTTATTTTTTTCGGCCTAATCCTAGCCTTGATAGTTGCTAACCCCTTTAGGTTCCTAAAGGATTGGGCGCCGTTAGTTTTCTTATTACTTGGTTACGAATTTTTACGTGGCTTAGCACCAATGCTTCATACTAAAGTAAATATCTATCCATTGATAAACGCGGACAAGTTTATGTTTGGAGGACATATCCCGACGATTGAATTACAAAAATGGCTTTATATACCTGGACAACTCCATTTTTATGACTTCATTTTTACAATTTTATATATGATGCATTTTGCCTTGCCTTTAATTTTTGGTTTTTATCTTTGGACGAAAAAGCGAGAACGATTCAGGCATTTTATGGTAGCCTTACTGGTGCTTTCTTATCTGGGGTTTATCACTTATCTTTTGTATCCGGCCATGCCCCCTTGGATGGCAGCAGAGAAAGGAATCATCCCCCAAGTCTATAATATTTTTAATGCCGGAGCGGCAGAATTCTTCCGTGGAGGCTCGTTCCCAAGTGTCTACTGGATGTTCAGCCCAAACCCTGTAGCAGCAATGCCTTCATTACATGCTGCTTATCCAACTCTCGTCTTCTTGTATCTGCTTAAATATTTTGGCAAAAAGATGTGGTGGTTTATCATCTATGTTTTTGGGGTTTGGTTCGCCATTATTTATCTCGGACACCATTATGTCATCGATGCTGTGATCGGAATTTTGTATGCAGTGGTTACCTTCTATACCGTTGAATACCTTTTTGCTTGGCGTGCCAAAAAGCAAACAGAGATTCAAAATACTGAAACAAAAAATAAAGAAAAAGTTGAGTCAGGAGTTGAAATTTAGACTGTCTACTTGTTTAATTTATCATTTCACCTAAAATTAAGAACATGGGCAATAACGAATTAGCTATTCTTATTTTTGTAATAATTATCGGCTTTGCCGGGGTCGTTGTTTTTGTTAACAAAAAACTTACTGATTTAAAAAGCGAAAA
>JAQUMB010000024.1 GCA_028718325.1 Patescibacteria group bacterium | reverse complement strand
CCGCTAGATACAAAGCCAACAAAGAAATGATTATCTCCCAGAATGATCTCTACGGAGAAGATATCACCCCTGGGATGCAACTGCTTGTTCCTGATGGAGAGATCCCACCTTTACCGAAGCCGGTGGTGGTGCCGCAAACAACACAGAAAAAAGATGATTCTTCTGGTAACCAAAGAGGCGGTTATGGCAGCTCGTCATATATATCTCGTTCGGGATCATTTCGATTTCCAACGATTGTTGGATCTATGGGTTTTTATAATGGCTATCATTCTTGGGCGATAGACATTCCGAACAGTGTCGGCACGCCGATTTTTGCTGCAGATTCTGGAAGAATCATAGAAGCACAGTATGGGTACAATGGCGGTTATGGCAATACCATTTTGATTGATCATGGTGACGGCTATCAAACTCGCTATGCTCATATGAGCAGTCTGGCCATCATCGGCGGGTATGTTTCAAAAGGGCAAGTTATCGGCTATATGGGTAGTACCGGTAGATCAACCGGAGCTCATTTACATTTTGAAATAATTCTCAATGGATCCCGTCAGAATCCGATAAACTTTTTCTAAACTCTACAAAAAACCTTGATTTTGTGCTAGAATGCTCTTTGCATAACGAAAAGATTATTATGTTTGCTGATCTAGTAAAAATTTATATCAAGGCAGGTGATGGCGGCAATGGCCGCCTGAGTTTTTTGCATGAAAAATACCGAGAATTTGGTGGCCCAGACGGTGGAGATGGCGGATTTGGGGGAGATGTTATCTTCAGAGTTAACCCAAGCTGGAATACTTTATATTTTTATAAAACCCATCGAAAGCTACTCGCAGAAAATGGAGAAAATGGCAAAGAACGCCGCAAACATGGCAGAAACGGCAAAGACCTGATAATTGATGTGCCGATTGGCACGACAATTTATGATGAAAAAACCAATGAGCTGGTTGCGGACTTGGATATAAATAACAAGGAATTTTTAATCGCTGAGGGTGGAGATGGCGGGTTTGGTAATGCTCATTTCATTAGTTCGACCAGACAAAAGCCTCAGTTTGCTGAGCTTGGGACAAGAGGTGAAGAATATGATTTAAGATTAGAATTAAAGCTAATCGCTGATGTTGGCCTAGTGGGGCTACCGAACATCGGGAAGTCAACATTTCTGTCGGTTGTCTCCTCCGCGAAGCCAAAGATTGCTGATTATCCTTTTACTACCGTCACCCCGAACCTAGGGGTAGTTGAAAAATACGGTACCAGCGGATTCGTTATTGCCGATATTCCCGGGCTGATTGAAGGAGCCTCACATGGCAAAGGCCTGGGAGATGAGTTCTTGCGTCACATAGAGAGAACCAGGGTAATCGTTCACTTTTTGGATGCATTAAGTGACAACCTTGAAGAAGACTTCAAACTGATCAATCAAGAATTGGCTGAATATAACAAAGATATATTACAAAAACCACAGGTCCTGGCTATATCCAGAGCTGACCTTTTGAACAAAAAAGAAAAGAATGAAGTGATAAAGATCGCAGAAAAAATCATAAAAAATAATAAAAAAGTCTTTAAATATGGACAAAAACCATTCATTTTTTCAGCGGTTACTCACGAAGGGGTAAAAGAATTGGTTTTTGAGATCGAGCGCGAACTTGAAAAGATTCCAAAGGAAGTTGAAACAGAAAAAATTAAAACATTCACGATGGCGGATGTCAAAAGAAATATTTATGATGTGGAGAAAATCGGTAAAAAGTATCGAGTAACCGGCCGTAAGATCGAACATTTTGCCCAAAAAACAGATTTTTCAAATAGACATGCTGTGATGAGACTTTACGATATTATGAAAAGAACCGGAGTTTTAAAGCAAGCTGAGAAAAAAGGAGCCCGTTTCGGTGATAAGATCCAAATCCTTGATCAAGAGATTGAGTATAAAGAATAGTTCTTCTGTCATCCCGAGAAATAATTTTATAGAAATTGTTACATGAGGATCTAGTAACTTAGGCTTAAAATGGACAAAAATTCTCTCTAGGTGTATAAAGATAGCATTAAATAAAGACAATCAAATGACTTTTATATTTATAAGAGAAAATTTCTTTCCGAAAACATATAAAAATAAGAAAACACTTTATTTCGAAAAGGGTGGTAAATTTAGGGACTGTTGGGGTCACAAAACAGGAACTAGGCTCTTCCCTTATTATGAGAGTATACTAAATTTCTTAGAGAATAATCCTGGGATATCAATATACTTTACTTTGAATGAAGAAGTCGAATCATTTAAAAAAATTAGTGATACTGAAATTTTAGTCAATATGAGTTCTTATATTTCATTTTGCGATTGTATTGGCACAAAAAGAATAGAAAGAGCCCAAGCATTTTTTAGTTCAGCTTTAGATATTGATAAAATTTTTACCAACGAAAGCCGAGATAAGTATGTAACACTAAATTCTAGCGAAAAAACTATTATTGAGGCATTGAAACAACTGGATATAGAAACACAAAAACATGTATTATTTTTTTTAAACGACATCCTAGGTGATTCAGAAACTAGCAATTGCGACCAAGAAATTGGGCTTGACCACGCTGCCATCTTTGAAAAACTTTCACTTTTATCGACAGATGAGAAGGCTAGGGTTCTTTTTTTTCGAGAACTATCCAGATATCAAGTCGAAACTTTGAAACAACTAGTTGAATTCTTAAAAAATAACCTTGATAAAGGTGAGGTATTTATACAAAATTGGATTGATGAAGAAAACGGCAAATATAGGAAACAAAGGTGTCTCATTTTCGGATTGGAATATGTTGACCCTAAAAGAGAAGGAAGAGCGAGCCAAAAAAAATTTGATATTTTGGCGGACCAGACTCGAGAATCACACATACTAATAGAATTAAAATCTCCGAACGCGTCCGTTTTCAAAATTTCTGAAAGAAGTAACCAGAACGATGGAGTTATTGCTGATTATCAACTTTCACCTGAATTGTCTAGAGCAATTCCCCAAATTCTTGAATATAAAGACTTGTATTATAATTCGACGCTAGTTGAACTTCAGGCCATGTGCATTGATAAAAAGAAAACTATATCAAAATGCATAATTGTAATTGGTAGAAGAGAGGACAACCAGGTATGGAAGCAACACTTTGACAGATTACATGACTCAATGAATATTGAAATTGTTACATATACAGATCTAATTGATAAACTAGAAAATACAATAAATAATCTCAGAGAAAATACTCAGGTAATTAAAGAGAATGAATGAATATTAAGGAAAGTTTACTAATCACTCTCATTGCGGCTTTAGCTGGAGGTTTTTTTGTTTTCGTCTTTGAAAGACTGTCTTCTTTTGTTAACAGAATGTTAGACAGGAGGATTAAACATTTCAATGCTCTTGTCTTTTATGAGGAACAACTAAATAGAAATTTATCTAGACTATACGATATTACTTTTACGATTCCTCATATTGCTGATGCGATTGGAGCCGGAAGCATCACTTGGAATAACTTAAAAACTATAGAATTTGATAAATCATTTTTAGCCAATATTCACTCAATTCAATTAAGAAATTCTCTTGCACTTTATGAAGTTGATACATATAAATTAAATGATGATATGGAAGGCCTAATGGAAGGATATAAGGTATTAATGCAAGCATTTATTGAAAAGAACATTACACCTGAAGAATATCTAGTGAATTGTAAGGAAATAATCAAAAACTTAGATTTAATATATTCGTTTGCTGAAATTGCGATAAATAAGTTGCTAGATGCTTTAACTGACGTAAGGCTAAGAATAAAAACCGATAAACCAAAAACAAGCATACTTATTGCTAAATTAATAACATTTGGATTAAAAGATTATTCAGAGAAGAAATTTACAATTGAAAGACAGTTACTTGAGAAAGAAATTCAAGAAATAAGCAACCAAAGAAAGAAAGAAATTGATAAGATATTAGATAAAGACATTAAAGGTAGAAAAAAATGAATTTAGATTCTACGGTATTTTATACAAAAGATTTAGAAAAGTCATCAAATTATTAAAATACTTGTGGTATGATTTTGATAATGTTATTAGGTATACTGCTATTCATCATTGCAGTTTACGGTCTTGTAAAAGGTGAAATTAAACTTTCTAACAAGATTGTCATAAAAGGTAAAGAAGCCCGATGGCTTTCTGTTTATTTTTTATTTTTTCTATTTATTGCCCCGGCAATTCAACTGTTTATTAATACTGCCGTTGAAGATGAATTTAATTCATTGATAATTGGTACTGCAATAACATTATTTTTAGTCTTTGCAGTCCCTTTTATCTATTACTTTGCCAAAAAGAAAGTTAAGTCAAACAATTCCGAACCAACGAAAGAAGAGTTAGCTACAGAAAAGATTAAAAAGAACAAAAAACCTGACTCAAGAAACAAAACATTATTCAATAAAAAATGGTTATTAGTAAACTCGTTGTTATTTATAGTCATCTTGATTATTGGTTACTCGGTTTTATCATATGCTTCTCCTGGCTCTAAATATAGTTATAGAAGTCTTTTTATAGACAGCAAAACAAGGACATATAAATCAGGACAAGAGTTTTCTTATTCAGGTTATAAATTTACGGCTTCTATGAGTTTTGAAGAACTTACCCCTAATAGTAAGGATTGTTCTAAACTATTTTATGGAGGGATATTTGGTCCTAGCTATGTATCAGACGGAACATTTAATCAAGACTATGAACCGAGAGAAGAATGTGAAAAAAATAATGCTAAGAATACCACTGAAGCAAAAAAATATAAAAACCTGATAGTTCATATTAAAGTAAAAAATGATTCAAAATCTATTAGGCCCTTTTCTTTCTCTTGGTTCAAAGTATTAACCCCCAATGGAAAAACATATGATGGGGATAGTACAGGAGATAGGCTTGAGCCATCATTTGGAACGGGTCCTATGCTACCCAAGAGCATCAGAGAAGGCAACTCCAAAAATATCAAAGTTGGTGCAAGCGATGACGAATTTTCACTAGTAATCAAAATACCAGGTCATGGGGAACAAATTATTAAATTAAACCAGAAATAAATTATAAATCGTTCTAAAATCATTCCATCAAGCTCGCCAAAGTGCGCATAATGAAACCAAAAGACCGAGTATAGCTAAGATACGTTTTCTAATGGTTTCTATGATATTATGATATTGATAAGTTAGAGAGGGGTTATGAACAAAAAAGTAATTATTATCGCTGGAGGATTTAATGGTCGAGGCTAAGGTAAAAAAACGTTTTTTGTGGACTGGCGGGATAATTCTTGTTGTTACTCTCGTAATAATTGCTGTGGTTTATGGGATAACAATAAAAGCAGATACAAAATCAACTAAAGATAAGATAACTAATTTTGAAACTTGCGCTCAAAAATACCCAATTTTACAAACATACCCCGAAATGTGCAAAACACCGGACGGAAAAAGTTTTACAAAACAGTATTAGTATCTGTGGGAATCTCAAATAATCGCTACGTGTTTTTATTTAATTAGGAACTTTCCTGTGTTACTATAACTACTAATAGAGTATTGGGAGGGCAGACAAATATGTCATGCCTTTTTCAATTTAATCAGCACCTTAAAAGAGGAGATGTCATGTCTGCTTCTGTAGAAGAGCGTCGGCCGGAAAAAGACCTCGGTTTTTACCTAGGGGCATTCTTTTGTCTTCTGGCGGACGAAAATGACAATCATCATGCACCATCGAACAAAACAGACCTGATGATTTTTCTTTCCAGTAGGTGGGGGATGAATGGAGAGAAGGCACCGAGTTTTCTTCGGAAGCCTCCTCGCTTCACTTATGAAGTCACGCCCTGGTCTGATAAGGTGAACGACGTTTTGTCAAGGTGGAAACTATCCGGTCTGATGTTTCACGTGCTTGACTCAGACGAGGGCGCTTATTGGGTTCGTTACTCCTTCAAAGAGTTCTATGAGGATAAGATGAATTTGGAGGAGGCTGAGTATCTGAAGCAACTTGCTTTAGACTATCTCGACTTCGTTTCTGAAGGCTAGCGTGTGAGGTAATATAGATTTCCAAATCTGTGAAAATGCGCTTAATGCCAATCCTCTGGAAATTATAGGGAGATAAAAGTGAGCATAACACTCAAAAGTTTGTTCATCGAGCGAGAGGCGAATGTTCGGAGACGATATTGTCTCGATCGAGTGAATTGGGTCATAATAGCCCAGCCAATGGATGCACCGTCAGCTTCCAAAAAACACTGTGCTTGTCCTTTGGCCCCGGTCATTCGCATTGCCTCAGGGGTGGCGGGTATTACGTACAATGCTCGCTGTTTCTGTATGAAATTCGAGGCTGACGGGCTTGACCGAGAAGTTGGTTTTTCTGCCTGTGCTGTGATCAAAGAGAAAATTCAGCCCAATGCAAAGACATTCCAAGAAGCCGCCAAAGTTTACAAGGAAGTGAATGGACATTATCCTTGGAACGATAACATTTCAGCGGAGAATTGGCTGGGGGACCTTCTCAGTCAGCTAGATGAGGCCAAACAAGTTTGTTCGTACTACTTCAATGACAATCATTGAATATCCAGTGAGAGGCTTTGTCATCGTCCATGTCCTATAGACCCAATCTCGGTTTTCCGAGGGCGGGTCTTTCCTTTTTAGATTATAAAGTTTGCTTGAATAAAAGATCTATTTATAATAAAATATCTGCAGAATATGGGGGGCAGACAAATATGTCATGCCCTTTTCAAATTGTACCTTGAGGAGGTGAAAACCTTGAACCTGGATAGCCTTTCTTTGATCGAACGTAATGTTCTAATAACGGCAGCACGCACGGAGCAGAACTTTGAAGAAACTGCTCGTATCCTGGACCTAGCAGGCGTTGAAGAAGCAAGGAATATATTTGACCAAGCTCGAAAAAAACTGGTCACGATCTACTATGGCAAGTTGGATGATAGCTGGGTAAGAGCCAAGGAAATCGTACAAGAACTCGGAGCAAATAGAAATTGGGTCGAGAGTCACCTAAGACCGTATCGCAATCAGAGAATACACGGTATACAAGACGGCCGAAGTGGGATATTTTACCCACCCATCGTCATGGAAGTACTTCGTGAAAAGTATGAAGAAAGAACGACTTGTCCTGATAGTGGAACATACTTGAACGTCAGCCAACTAAGAGAGAGATTGAAGAAAAGTCATGTCTGGCTCGCCAAAACTCTGAAAGAAATCGGGTTTGTTGCAGAAAGGCGACTGGATTCTTCTGGCAAGATTACCAAACATTACCCGCCAGAGGTGCTCCCTGTCCTCATTGAGATCATTGCAGAAACACCCCCGAGTGGTTGTTGGCTTACCATCAGAGACTTAGCTAAGAGGCTTGGTGTTGACAGAGAGTGGGTTACCAGAAGGATAAAACAGTACTCCTTCGCTGGGGAAGTCAGAGTTAAGCCCGGTTACGGCAGGTCTACTCTCCACTATCCTCCGTCTGTGCTCAGAGTTCTACGGAATCTTCTGAGGCAAACTCCGCCCGCAAATGGTTGGCTGACAATCAGTGCACTATCTAGGAAAACCGGCAAGTCTGATGGCTGGATTTCTAGAGAACTACATCCGATGTCGATAAAAGCTCAACTACGTCGAGATAAGCAGGGAGTGGTTCGGCCACATTATCCTCCGGAAACACGCCAAATGCTCTTGCATCGCCAGGAACAGCTAATTTATCGTTGTACCAAAGGGCTCCAGTTTCGCCTTTCTATCCTGAGAACATTGTTTGGCTTCTCAAGAGCAGTAACGATTCCTCGGATCAAAATGGCTTGCGAGTGCAACGACAAAGAAAAGAAAGTCTATGACTCTCTCCTTTGGCTGAAGCAACATGGACTTGTTGAAGTAACGTCTTCTCATAGGGGACACAAAAGGCTAAGATGGAAAATAACAGAGACGGGCAAAAGGCTTGTCCGGGAAATTGAAACTACTTAACGCGCCCCTTTTTAAGGGGCGCTCAACTTTTATTTCTCAATATCGATAAGCCTGACACGGATTGCTTTTCTAATATTTTCCACATGTTTGTTTTCTAAAATAATTTTGACCACCGAAATATCTTTGAGACCAAATATATGAACCTTTCGAAGTAAGATAAAACCAATCAAAAAAGGCAACCAAAAGGTTATACCTCTGAAGGTTAGAGTGATCAAGACGGCCGTCTCGGTAGGAACATCCAGCGATGTGAATGTAAGGGCCATTGCCGTTTCAGTCAAACCGATCCCATATGGTGTAATGCCAACGATTTGGAACAGAACGCCCATGACAAAACCGGCGATAAGCGCTCGGAAAAGAATATGCTGGTTAAAGGCCAGAAAGATGAAATACAGACTGATGATGTTAACTGCATGAACGAAAAAATAGACAATGACTAAATTTTTTATCTTGTCCTTTTGTCTTGTAATATTTTTTGATGCCAGGACAAATTCTTTGACCCCGTCGTCAACCCAGACATCGCTTAGTCTTTTTTTCCGTCTGATAAAGGCAAAAAACTTATTTATGAGATCTATTTGCCAATGCAGATAGTACCTCAAAGCTGAAGGCTTTTTAAGGGCGAGGAAAAATAGAGAACAGAGAAAAGCAGTTAGAGCCAAAAGCAGTGAGGCAGCGATAATCTGATATAATTTCAGGTCCTTAGTGGTATATAGATAGAAAATGCCGAACAAAAGAATAACGCTAAAAGTTAAAAACTGCGCGACGTTAGCGATCAAAACGCCAGCCAAAACTCGAATTGGAGAATCTTTTCGATGGGAAGCCTCTGTCGCAAAAAGAGCCGGTCCGCTAGCTCCGAAAGTGGGGGCAACCACATTTACAAATATATAAGCAAAAGTCAAAGGGAAGAGTCGCCTAAAGGTGTATTTGATATTGACCATCTGGAAAGAGATTTTGTAAGTAATGGTGAAAAGACAGAAATAAAAAAATTGAGCAAAAATAGCCAACGAAATAAAAAGTGGGTTACTTTGTTTGATGTTTCGCCAAAGCTCTTGGAGATCAGAAAACCTATAGACAGCCACTGTAAAAGCTAAGCCTATCAAAGCCCAAAAAATTATTCTTCCCTTATGTTTTGAGAATAAACTCTTTTTATTTTCCATTTTTGTTATTTCAATTATACCGTTTTTACTCTGCATTAAAAATGAGATAATAAATAAATGAAGATCAAAGAAGCACAAACTTGGGCAATCAAAAAATTAAGAGAAAGCCAGATTGAACAACCAGAAATCTCAGCTTCTTTACTACTGGCAGAAATTTTGTCAGTTGCAAAGAGCTATTTGATGCTAAACCCTGATCAGTTGCTGACTGATAACCAAGAAAAAAAATATCGATCTTGGGTTTTACGTCGCATGAAGCATGAACCGGTTTGGTACATTACAAAACATGTTGAATTTTGTGACCAAGACTTTGTTGTTAATAAAAATGTTTTGATCCCAAGGCCGGAAACCGAAATATTGATTGAATTAATACTCAATCAAGTCAAAAATAAAAAGCTCAAAATAAAAAGTCCAATGCAAATTCTAGATGTCGGAACAGGGAGTGGCGCGATTATTCTGACTTTGGCAAAACAGTTTGGAGATTACTCTTCGAACGATAGTGAGAAGTCCTCAACAAATAATAGCTCTCACTTAAGCTCGAACAATAAATATTACGCTTCTGATATTTCTGACAAGGCCTTGCAAATTGCTAAAAAAAATGCTGATAATTTTAATTATCGAACAAAAATATTGTTCAAAAAAGGAAATCTTTTTGAGCCCTGGGAAAACAAAAAATTTGATTATGTTATTGCTAACTTGCCATACGTTCCAAGTGACAAAATGTCGGAATTATCGCTCGATATACTAAATTTTGAACCGAAAATAGCTTTAGACGGAGGAAAAAATGGTTTAGAGATTTATCAAACATTTTTATCACAAGCCACGGACCACTTAAACAAAAACGGAAGAATTTATTGTGAAATAGGTGACAAACAAGGTCCAAATATGACAAAAATGGCAAAACAATTTTTCCCGAAATCACAAGTAGAAGTTATCAAGGATTATGGCGGATTTGACCGAGTTATTTCAATTCAAAATAGCTAGGCTTTGTGTTAAAATTACAAAGTTGATTTGGGCCTGTAGTTCAGTTGGCTAGAACGTCTCGCTGGCAGCGAGGAGGTCACGAGTTCGAGTCTCGTCAGGTCCACCATTTTATTTAAGTAAGAAAGGGGTTAGATGGGAAACGTTTACAAGAATGCCATGAAACAGTTGCACGAAGCCGCTAAGCTTATTCAACTAGATCAGCACATAGTCGACATTTTGGAGAGTCCAAAAAATTCAGTTGAGTTTAACATACCTGTGAGGATGGATAATAACGGTGTAAAGCTTTTTAGGGGATATCGGGTACAACACAATGATGCCAGGGGTCCATATAAGGGGGGGATTCGTTTCCATCCAAATGTAGATATTGATGAAGTTCGTTCCTTGGCTTTCTGGATGAGCATTAAAACTGCTGTTGTAGGTATTCCATATGGAGGAGCTAAGGGCGGAGTTACAGTCGACCCTAAAGGATTATCAGATCTTGAAAAAGAAAAAATAGCTCGTGGCTATGTAAGAGGGGTCAAAGATAACATTGGGCCAAATCATGACATTCCAGCTCCAGATGTAAACACCACACCACAAATAATGGCCTGGATGATGGATGAATATTCTCAACTATCCGGTAAGTATGAACCAGCCTCATTTACAGGGAAGCCAGTTGAAGTGGGGGGCATGACT
>JAQUMB010000023.1 GCA_028718325.1 Patescibacteria group bacterium | reverse complement strand
TTTTTAGACTTATTGAGCTATCCACATTTCATGAATAGCTCATTTTTTATTTTATCCTTTATTCACCGTCTGTCAAGCAATTTATTGAGTTATAAGCAAATAAATATGGCCAGACGTTTTATTGTCTAGCCATATTTACTGATTAGTTTTGAAACTAATCTCAGATTCTTGCCTTATCATATTTTACCTTTCTCCTCACTCTTCTTCCTCCTCTTCTGGTTCCATATTGAGGTCCACCATAATCTCATCCATACTTTCATACATTTTGCTAGGGATCAGTCTTGATTTGACTACTTCCGAATCCTCGTCTGGTACATCTGACATATTTTCACATGCTGCCAAAATCTCTTCCCCTGTTGCCGGAAGCATTGGTTTGATGTGTTCCTCGAAATGCTTGGTCGTCTCTTCATTCCATTCCATTTTACTCACCTCCTCTCGTTTTTAGATTTTATTCAACCTCTTCGGCTTCAGCTGACTCATCTGATTCCATCAAACCGAATATATTACCTTCTGTATCCTTGCAATACGCTAGGTATCCCATATTTGGGATCACGCTTCTTGGCATAACTATTTCACCTCCTGCCCCTGTGACCTCATTTAACTTGTTGTCCAAGTTTTCCACTCCAACTGTATTGGTCGTTATCGTTACAGGGTCAGCTCGTCTGGTCAATCCACCATTGATGCCTGGATCTTTTTCTCCTGTATTCACTAGCCAATAGTCCATTGGCCCATCCCATTTTTCGATTTTCCAACCAAAAACTTTTTCGTAAAAATCTTTTGCCCTCTCAGGGTCATCAGCCGGAATCTCAAAGTGTACAATTCGTTCTTCCATCATATACCCCCTTTCGGTCGATCAACCAAGTTCATACCTACTTGCTTGATTTTATTATTTATTTTCTCATATCATAATGTTCATAATAGTCTTGGATCCATTTTTTCATTCTGAAGTTCTTCCTCCTGATGTTCCTTATATGCTTTTCTATCTCGTGGGAACCCATCCTCATAGCATCTTTCCTCGGTTGTTTATGTACCGGTTGCATATTCATCACCTACCTCCTGTTTAGCTAAAAGCCATCGGCCGCTAGCTATTAGATTAATATTTTCTTGCGAATGTGTTTCTGTTGTGAACTTGTCTCGTTGGCATAGTCAGATACGCTTCAATATAATCAGCTATAACTTCTATCCCATCTTTATCTGCCAATCTCTCTGCGGCCTCGTAGCTCATACCGGTCAATTGAGAGAACTTTTGGAGAAGATGCTCTTTTGGTATATATTCTAATGCTCTTAACATGATCCACCCCCTTTCATAATTTGTTGTCCTTGTTCCAGATACATTACTCTTCATAAATGAGAATTTACTGAAAAAAGATTTTACATTTTATAGCCCAACTGCTCTTTTGTTTTTTCTTTAACTAGCCATACTCTGACGTCGTCCTTTGAAATATGCCCAGAGTGCAAAGGCCAAACCTAGTAGCAAGAGTAACGGCAAACCAAGTCTGATGACATAATCTGTTAACGTCCAGTTTGTTGATTTGGGGCTCGAACTTCCTGACGGGTCTTTACTGATACCCAGAACACCTCCTGTTTTGTCTGTGCTAGTCCCCAAAACAAGTGTTTTCTCCAAAGATCCATCGCGAGATATGTTCAGCTTAATTTTCCCTGTTCCTGGAACGCTGTTGAATTTGATTTGGCTGGTCCCTTGGGAAGTAGTAGTAGATATCTGTCCTCCAACGTTTGTGTTACCCCCAGATGAATTACCGTTTCCGCTATTTGTCGGATTTATGGCAGCGTCTGGACCAATCGTATTACCAGTATTCTTTATAGAGACACTGATGGATGAAGATCCAGTGGAAATACTCCCATTACCGGTATTACTGCTCGCACTGTTACCGCCTGTATTTGAGTCAATACTGACATGATTATCGACTGACATTTGGTTATCATTTGTTATGGTCAAGGTATTACTAATACTAGTTGACGATTCATTAGTCGAATTTGCCCCCGTCGTACTATTACTAGTATCCGCAAATGCTTGTCCAGCAAAAGCGACTAGAGAAAATATCGATAATGATACTAGTAAATATTTCATTTTCATTTTTATCACCCCCTTTCGTTAAAATTTTTAATGTCTGCTATCAAACAATCATTTAACTATTATTCATTACCTATTACGTGCCCGAACCAAAATTGCATTTTGGGCTCGGCGTAACTGACCACCTACCAGATACCCCCCGGTCAATGCAAGAGTCGCTAGCAATGTTATTAAAAAGGCATCAGATGCTCCTGCAACCGGTAGCGTAGTAGGCAAGGTATTAGCTGCTGCTATTTGTATAGGAGCGCTTGACGGACTACCTCCACCTCGCCCCGGTGTCACAGACGGATTTGATGGATTCGGCGTACCGCCTCCCCGTCCACCGATTGTATTTGTAATATTATTACCTCCGCTATTAACAACTATTTTTGCTTTGACGCTACCCGTTACTATCTTTCCTGAACCGGTATTATAGCTAGCACTGTTACCTCCGGTGTTAAATAATAAATTCAGGAGGTTATCAAAGGATAGATTGTTGTTATTGTTAACGATCAGGTTATCTTTTTGAATCTCATTCGCATAATTCGTGGAATTTGCTCCAGTTTGGTTATTGCTCTGAGCAAAAACAGCCCCAGAAGATAAAAGAAGAAATGTCACTGAAAATATGATTGTGAATATATTTGTTTTCATCTTAACCCCCTTTCTTAACCCCTTAGTCTCTCTTTCCTTCGTTTGAAATAAACATATAGAAATGACAGATAGGCGATGACCAAGAATGGTAGGAGTATGCTCAATACATTTCTGAATGTTGAGTTGCCTGTTTGAGCCTTGTTCTGGCTGCTAGAATTGACCGCCATAACCTGCGGTTTTTGATTATTTGTCCCCAAAACCAATGTCTGAGCTGCTTTGTCATTAGGCTTACTTGAATCGGATTGAACCCAATTGTTGCTATCGGCTGACTTATGGTATGACAAAACCTGATAGTTCAAAGGCTTGTCAGAAGTCATAATGATCGACGCAACTGTGTTTATCGCGTTTGGGTTGCTTTGAGCCGTGTTGTTCTTCTGAACATCAATGTTGCCAACCCAGTTTCCAAAAACATTTACGACCAGGAAAACTGCCTTATTCGCTACGACATTGAAATTCATAAAGTTCAAGATATTAGCCAGTACATTGCTATTTCCTGTCTGAACATTGCCGCTGCCAGTATTGAAGTTTGCACTGTTACCACCTGTGTTCGCATTGATATTAAGGTTATTCGTTAGGTTGCCAGTATTCTGATTATTAGTTGTTTGATTACTTGATGTACTGATGCTGGCATTATTTGTCGAGCCCGCACCCGTCGTATCGTTCCCAACGGTTGCGCTGCTGGAAGCAGATGGATTGGCAGTGGCCAGTGGTGCCAAAGGCAACAAATTTGCTCCTGTCCACTGTCCGAGGACATTGATCAAGAGATAAAAGAAGTTCCCTCCACTGACAATATTCTGATTTGCAACAGTTTTCGTATTTAGATTTGTAGTTGCATTCCCGGTCGAAACTGACCCATTTCCTGTATTGAAACCTGACGAATTAGAGCCTGTAGTATTGTTTATTTTTACTTGATTGTTTATCCCGGCCTGGTTGTTATTGTTTATATTGGCAGAATTATTAGCTACCAAACTTGCGTTATTAGTTGAAGAAGCTCCCGTGTTGTTGTTATTAACGGTCACAATAGCAGTGTTAGAACCCGAACTACTTATCAGGCTTTGTGGCAACAAAAGATTGCCTAGCCAGTTGCCAAACACATTTAACACAATGAAGAGTCCTTCGTTTGTAACAGTCATGGAACTATTCAAAAAGTTCAATACATTTGCAGAAACATTAGCATTCCCCGTTATGACGCTTCCGTTTCCTGTGTTAAAGCTTGCATTATTTCCACCCGTGTTAGCGGTCAAGTTTAGGTTATTGTTTGCGTTTGCCTGATTTGTGGTTTGAATACTAGTGTTGTTATTAGAATTTAATATTGCTGTGTTTGTCGAATTTGCTCCCGTTGTACTATTTCCTACATCGACTCTAGCCCCTGTCAGTGTGTATGCTTCTCCGGTTAAAGGATCAACGATGTAGTTGCCGTTCAGCGAATTCATGATGTTTTCAAAGATGAAGTGAATTGCTCCTCCTGGCAAAACGACAAATGCCGTGTTTACCAGATTGATAAGAGATAAAGTAGCGTTGGCACTGCCAGTTTTTACGGTACCATTCCCTGTATTAAAGTTGGCGCTATTTGAACCAGTCGTTGAATCAATATTCAGATTATTTGTTGTTGATGCACTATTATTATTTGTTATCGATCCTGAGCTGCCTCCGGTAGCATTGGCTTTGTTCGTCGAATCAGCTCCAGTATTTTGATTTGTGGCAGCAGTTGTCGTATTCGTTTGTTGTGTCCCAAGCGATTGATCGTTTGGATTATTCGTTGTCCCAGTTGTAGGAGTATTTCCCGTTAATCCAGTAGTATTAGTTGTCTGCGAGCCTGCAGTTGCTGGTACATTTGTGTTTTGGCTTAACGTTGACCCTGTACCAGCAGTTGTGCTAGATCCCCCCGGTGGGGTCGGAGCAGTAGGAGGAGTCGGCGCAGTTACTGTTAACGTAGGCGGTGTCGGAGCAGTCGGAGGAACTGGATTTGCCGCAAAGGAGGCAAATGGAGCAATACATAAAACAAAGACTGTCGTCCAGATTATTGCTCTAATATGTATTTTTTTATCTTTCATCATATCCTCCCTTCCTTCTTCTCTTCCACCGTTTTATCTCTTTTCTTTAAAGACCGAATACTTGGTCTGATAATTGCAGGCGGGTTTACCCCGCCAGGACACCCCGACTACTAGTAATTATTGACCCACGGTCGTACTAGAAGTATTGAGGTTATTGTCGATAGTAACGCTGGCACTAGAATCACCAGTAGAAACGCTACCGTCGCCGGTGTTAAAGCTAGCTTTATTGTCACCTGTGTTCGATGTCAAACTTAGACAGTTAGAAACATGAGCATCATTGTTATTTGTAACAGTCAAGCTATTGTTAGTCTTAACCCAAGCTGTATTGTCAGAATTAGCACCGGTCGTGCTGTTAGTTACACTCAGTGGAGCCCCCATATCACTCAAACCACTTAAGTCATTTGTGATCTTGTTTCCACTATTTGTTAAACTAACAGATAAATCTGTTGATCCCGTGCTAACACTACCGTCGCCGGTGTTTTTCTCTGCCTGATTGTCGCCGGTCTCAGCCTTGGCGGTTATACCATTGTGAACATCATAATTGTTATCACTCGTAATCTTTGCGATGTTTTTTGCCGTCACAGATGCTTGATTGTTTGAATCAAAACCTGTGTTGCTATTTCCAACGCTAGCATATGTTACACCTGCCAATAAGGCCACTCCTGACCCGGCAATTGCAAGTTTCGTCAATAGACTTTTCATTCTTATCACCTCCTTTCAAGTAGTTTTCTATCCCTATCGTCTGCCTAATTCTTAAATATTTTGGGGTGCCGAAAGAAACCATAGGATTTCTAAGTTTATTATTAAGTCCAGATTTTTTTAAAGTTTCTTTAAGACATTTTTTGATTGAGTTGTTTTATAAGTTAATAATTTTTGTCGTTTTTATTTTTCATCCAGAGACGAAAAACCGGTCTTTTTCTCAAGATTTATGATCAATTAATCCTGAGGAAAAGGCCGGTTTCACCATTCTACCTACCCAATTTTTGGGTTCCTGCGGGCCGGGGAGTGATTGAATTATCTCTGTATAATCTGTAGGCCCGAAGTCAAAGGTAGTCCTTTTTGTCGTATGTCTTTATTCTTTTTTAAATAGTTAGTTTATTTTATTTTTTTATTATATATAAAAATAATAATATTTATTTCTGTGTATATATATTATACCACAGTGTCAAGGCCTTAGGTATCCCTCATGATGGCGGTTTTTTATGCATTGATGCATCATATTTACCACCATTTTATTCCTTGATGCTCACGACAAACATGCTTTGGTCATTGCCTAGAAGGCTATGCTGTTGATACAGGTTTGATAAATGAATTTCTAGGTAATCAGAAACCATCTCTATACCCTCATCCTCCACTAGTCTCTCAATTTCCTTTTGGCTCTTGCCAGTCAGGTCTGAGTATTTTTTAATTAGATGCTCTTTGGGAAGAAATTGCAATTTGCGTAACATAATCAACCTCCTTTTTTCTTATTATTTGATCCTTTAGAGAAACAAAAAAAACCGATCTTACGCCCAAGATTGTTTTTGTTAATCTTGAGAAAAAGCCGGTTTCACTACTAATACCTATCTGATATTCCAATCAGATTTCCCACAGTGAGAATTTGTGACCAAGTAGAGTTTACTGTGAGTCTGAGGCAGCTCATAAGAATCTTCTATTTCAAAAGAACTATATCATCAACTATCGGAGACTCAAACGTTTGTTTTCTGCTTACAAAAACTTGGTATAGTTTTTGTGTTTTTACATTATACCATACTGTCAAGTCCTCTAATAACAGTTAAATAAAGAGGCGCGCCAATACCATATCTTATTAGCAATTTTCTAAAATTTCGCATTCGACGGCTTGTTCGTTTACACAAGCGACTGAAGCAACTGAATCGGTTTCCTCTAACCTCATAATCCTGACTCCTTGTGTGGCACGACCAATTCTGGAAATTGTTGATAGCGGTACTCTGATCACCTGACCTTTGCTTGAGACAACGATAGCATCGTCTGCCGTTGAGACAATGACCCTAACGTCAACCGTTTTCCCTGTTTTCGACGTCACAACACCAACTTTTATACCAACACCACCACGATGGTGTAGAGCAAACTGGTCTAGGATTGTTCTTTTTCCATAACCATGTTCTGTAATGACCAAAAGCTCTCCTTTAGGAATAACCACATCCATTCCGACAACTTCGTCATCTTTTTTGAGCCTCATTGCTCTGACTCCATGAGCCGATCTCCCCATAGGTCTAACATCAGTTTCCTTGAAACGGATTGCCAAAGAATGAGCCGTGGCCATAATGATTTCATCCTTGCCAGTTGTCTCTTTGACCCATTTCAATTCATCCTTTTTGTCCAGACCGATAGCAATAATTCCGGTTTTTCGAATATTAGCAAACGCTGAGACTGGAGTTTTTTTGATCGTTCCCTGTTTCGTACACATGATCAAAAATTTGTTATCATCAAATTTTTCTAGTGCGACCAAGACTGCAACCTTTTCCTCCGGCGCCAGTTGGATAAGATTTATCACCGGGGTTCCTTTGGCAATCCTTGATGCCATCGGGACTTCCCAAACCTTGATTTGGAAAACTCGCCCCATATTCGTAAATAATAAAAGATTATCGTGGTTATTGGTTGGTACGAGCTGTGTCACAACATCTTCTTCTTTAAGTGATGTTCCGGTGACCCCTTTGCCGCCTCTTCCTTGTGAACGATATGTTGAACAAAGGATTCGTTTTATATAACCCCCATTTGTCAAAGTCACAATCACTTTTTCATTTGGAATTAAATCTTCTTCGTTGAATTTATCAAGCGAGTGAGCAAAAATTTTTGTCCTTCGTTCATCCCCATATTTTGTTTTAAGCTCTAGAAGTTCTTCTTTTATAACTGCCAAGACTTTTTCTTCGTGAGCCAAAAGATCTTCCAAATAAGCAATGAGTTTTTGTAATTCCGCGTACTCATCATCAATTTTTTTACGTTCCAGCCCCGCCAAAGTTCGAAGTTGCATCGCAAGGATTGCCAATGCCTGAGGCTCCGATAAACTAAACTTCATAATTAAATTCTTTTTAGCATCGTCGGTACTGGCACTTTTTTTGATAGTATGAATAACCTCATCAATATTGTCCAAAGCAATTATCAGACCCTCTAGAATATGAGCCCTGTCTTTAGCTTTATTCAACTCATACTCACTACGACGGGTAATAACCACTTTTCGATGTTTGATAAACTCCTCTAGGATTGTTTTTAAAGTCAAAACTCGGGGCTGGATACCATCAATAAGAGCAATCATGTTAACACCAAAAGAACTTTGCATCGGTGTGAGCTTGAAAAGCTGATTCATGATCTTATTTGCATAGGCATCTTTTTTGAGATCCAAAACAACCCTGACTGATTTTTTGCGATCTGATTCATCACGTATATCAGAGACCCCAACAATCTTTTTTTCCTTAACAAGATCGGCAATTTTGCTGATCAGATCCGCTTTGTTCACTTGATATGGGAGCTCCGAAATAATAATTTGTTGGTCGCCTTTTTTATCTTCTTCAATTTCTGCGACTGCCCGCATCATTACCTTGCCTTTGCCCGTAGCATAGGCCTGTTTGATCTCGCTAGCATTGTAGATAGTAGCCCCCGTTGGGAAATCCGGACCCTTGACGTACTCCATAATATCTTCAACGGTCGCATCTGGATTATCAATTAGCGCAACAGTCCCATCAACTACCTCAGCCAAATTGTGAGGCGGTATATTGGTGGCCATTCCAACGGCAATTCCCATTTGCCCATTTAACAAAAGGTTAGGGAGTTTCGACGGTAAAACAATCGGCTCTTTTTGCGACCCATCATAGTTTGGCACAAAATCAACCGTATCTTTATCCAAATCGGCCAACATTTCTTCTGAGTATTTGGTCATTCTAGCTTCCGTATAACGCATTGCAGCCGGTGAATCGCCGTCCATCGAGCCGAAGTTTCCTTGGCCATCAACTTGTTGATAGCGCATCGCCCAAGTCTGCGCCATACGAACCATCGAGTTATAAACCGCCAAGTCGCCATGAGGGTGATATTTACCCAAAACCTCACCGACAATCAAGGCTGATTTACGATATTTTGCCCCTGACCTAATTCCCAAAAGATTCATGGCATAGAGTATTCTCCGGTGAACCGGTTTCAAACCGTCACGTACATCGGGCAAGGCACGAGCAACGATAACACTCATTGCATAATCTAGATAACTCTCTTGCATTTCTGCATTGATATCACGATCCTTAATATAGCCGATCTCGTGTCCGGGCGCCTTTTCAATTTTTTCTGGTTTTTCTTTTGCCATTTTCTCTGTTACTTATCTATATATTTTTCAATTATTAATTTTACTTATTTTTTATATATCCAAATTTTTAACGTTAGCCGCGTGTGTTTGGATAAATCTTTTTCGCGGCTCCACATCATCCCCCATCAAAACACTAAAGACTTCATCCGCTTTTTCGGCATCTTCGACACTTACCTTGAGCAGTACTCTATTATCAGGGTCCATAGTGGTCTCCCAAAGTTGTTCTGGATTCATTTCACCCAAACCCTTGTAACGTTGAATGGAAACCCCAGGGATTTTTACGGTCGTTTCGGTGTTATCCTCAACTTCTGCTATTTCTTCTTCGGTTTCATCAAGTGTGTTATCCCCAGCCTCACCACTACTTTCCTCCTGTCCGATTTCTTTCACCGAAAAGGCCAATTCGTCAGCTTGTTTTTGGCTATTAGTAGCTTGTTTCTGACCAAGGTCAGCAATGATTTCTTCTTTCTCTGCGTCATTGTAGGCATAGAGTTTTTCGCGCCCTTTCTGAATCTTATAGAGAGGCGGTTGGGCGATATAGATATAGCCATTTTCAATTAATTCGGGGAATTGTCGGAAGAAGAAAGTCAGAAGTAAGGTCCTGATATGGGCACCATCAACATCAGCATCGGTCATAATAATGATGCGATGATAACGTAATCTTGTTAAGTCGTATTGCTCACCAATTCCGGTTCCCAAAGCAATAATCAAAGCTTTTATTTCATCACTTGATAACATTCTATCCATTCGAGCTCGTTCGACATTGAGGATCTTTCCTTTGAGCGGCAAAATAGCTTGAAAAACCCGATCTCGACCTTGCTTGGCTGAACCTCCAGCCGAATCACCCTCTACTATATATAGTTCACTAACTTCAGCATTCTTACTCGAACAGTCTGCCAATTTCCCCGGCAAAGTCATCCCTTCGAGTACCCCTTTTCGGATAACGGTATCACGAGCTGCTCTAGCAGCCATCCTGGCTCTAGCCGAGAGAGAGCACTTATTGATTACCTTTTTTGCTTCATTGGGATTTTCTTCCAAATAATAGCTGAAGTATTCGCTTAAGACATTAGAAACAACATTTGAAATCTCCGGATTGCCCAACTTGGCCTTTGTCTGACCTTCGAACTGAGGGTTTGGCAGTTTGACAGAAAGCACTGCCGTTAGACCCTCTCGAACATCATCTCCAGTCAAGTTACCGTCGTTATCTTTAAGCAGATTATATTTTCGGGCATAATCATTTAATGCTCTGGTCAAGGCTGTTCTAAAACCTGTTAAGTGAGTCCCACCTTCAGGAGTGTGAATATTATTTGCAAAAGTCTGGACATTTTCGTTATAGCCATCAGTATATTGAATCGCTATCTCGACGTTAGCGTTTTCAATGCCCTTTTCAACATAAAAAATAGGTTCATTGATTTTTTGCTTGGTATGATTCAAATGGTCAACGTATGATTTGATCCCGCCTTCAAAATAAAAAGCATATGACTCATTAGTATTTTCATCTATAAGTTTGACCTTTGTACCCTTGGTCAGATATGACTGTTGACGAAGCCTATCTAAAACTGTTGGGAAACTAAACTCGACCGTATCAAAAACCTCCTTGTCTGGCAAAAAAGTAATTGTTGTACCTGTTTTAGTCGATGGGCCAACATTTTTGATCGAACCAACTGGTTCGCCGCCATTTTTAAACTCTTGAACCCAAGCCTTGCCATCTCGATATACCTCTGCTTTTAAATAAGAAGAAAGTGCGTTAACAACCGAGACGCCGACTCCATGCAAACCACCGGAAACCTTGTATCCAGAACCACCAAATTTTCCTCCGGCATGCAGAACAGTTAAGACTGTCTCCAAGGCGCTCTTCCCAGTTTGTTTTTGCTTATCAACAGGGATACCTCGACCATTATCAAAGACAGAAACACTACCGTCAGGATGCATTGTGACTTCTATATTGTCACAAAACCCGGCCATCGCTTCATCAAT
>JAQUMB010000022.1 GCA_028718325.1 Patescibacteria group bacterium | reverse complement strand
TTTTAAAAAATCCAAAGCAAAGAGGAATTTTAGGTGAATATTACTTGGAGACTTTGCTAAAAAATCTTTTTCAACCAAATCAATACAAGATGCAATATAAGTTTAAAGATGGTAGTATTGCTGACGCCGTTATCTTTATGAGTGATAAAATAATTCCGATAGATTCAAAATTCTCTCTCGAAAACTACAACAAGATTTTAGAAGAAAAAGACCCAACTAGAAAAGAATCATTAGAAAAAGCTTTTAAGTCAGATCTAAAGAATAGAATTGACGAAACTTCCAAATATATCAAGCCAAGGGAAAACACTTATGACTTTGCTTTTATGTTTATTCCCTCGGAAGGAGTTTATTACGATTTATTGGTGAATCAAGTCGGAGCGGTCAAAGTCAATACGAGGGATTTGATCGAGTATGCTTTCAAAGAGAAAAGGGTTATTATCGTCTCTCCTACCTCATTTGCGGCATACCTGCAAACTGTTTTACAAGGTTTAAAGGCTTTGGCGGTTGAGGAATCAATTAAAGAGATTGTTGATAACATAAGCAAACTTGGCAACCATTTAAGCTCTTACGAATCATATTTTCAAAAACTTGGTACCAACTTGTCGACCACGGTGAATATGTACAATAGCGCCAATAAAGAGTTTGGCAAGATCGATAAAGACATCACCAAAATAACCGGCGAATCTATAGGCTCAGAAATTTTGCAAATTGACAAGCCGACTGACGAATAAAACGTTCTAATTATATATTTGTTGAAGCAAGATTAATTTGCTATAATTTTCCTATGCAGAAACAATTCACTAAAATAATGCTGTTTTGCTTTGTTGTATTTGGTTTAATCTTAACTTTTGCTATATTCTTTCAAAATCCGCAGCAAGGATTAGCCGTAATAGTTCTTTTCTATTTGTCGCTAGTTATGACAATTACTTGCTTTTTCAGCCTAACTAATTTTTATATAAGAAAAAAGCTTAGCAATAATGAGGTTTATTTTGCCAGTATCAAGGTTTCCTTCAGACAGTCATTTCTACTCTCGATTTTTGTTGGGTTAACACTTTTTTTGGCCTCCATCCGACTATTGACCTGGTGGGATATGATTCTTCTAGCGTTATCTCTGATTTTGCTGGAATTATATTTTGAGTCAAGCAAAACAAATCAAACAACTCATAAAAGGCAAGCAATCTAATGGAAGAAAAGATAAAGAAAATTTTGCAAAAAGCTCTAGCAGGACTTGAAGCGGCAACAACTGAAAATATTAATGAGCTTCAATCCAAGTTTTTAGGACGCAGATCTGAGCTAAATGAAATTCTAAAATCTTTAGGAAAATTAAGTTTAGAGGAAAAAAAGAAAGTTGGAGCACAGGCAAATAAAACACGTCAGGAAATCGAAAAAGCTTTTGAAAGCAAGCGACAACAGTTACAACCCAAAGTTAACGATTTAAAAATTGATTTTACAGCCCCAGGCAAATATTTTGCAGTTGGCCACTTACATCCGGTGACACAGGTTATGACAGAAATTTTAGAGGTTTTCAAGTCGATGGGTTATGAGATTGCTGACGGGCCAGAAGTCGAGGATGACTGGCATAACTTTGAAGCATTAAATCTTCCGCCAGAACATCCGGCACGCGATATGCAAGACACCTTTTATTTAACTGATGGAAATGTTCTAAGGACTCATACATCTCCGGTTCAGATTCGATATACAGAAAAGCATAAACCGCCGATTAAGATTGTTTCGCCGGGGAGGTGCTATCGTAACGAAAACGAAGATGCATCTCATAGCTGGTCGTTTCATCAGATCGAAGGATTGGTCATCGATAAAAATATTACATTCGCCGATTTGAAAGGAACTTTGGAAGTTTTAGCCAAAGCGTTACTAGGACCGGAAACAAGAACCCGTTTTCGCCCAAGCTTTTTCCCATATACCGAACCAAGTGCTGAGCTAGATGCTTCCTGCCCTCACTGTAAAGGGGCTGGATGTAGATCATGCGGATATTCGGGTTGGTTGGAGTTGTTGGGCTCAGGGATGGTTCATCCGGAAGTTTTGAAGAACATGAAAATCGATCCAGATAAATACACCGGTTTTGCTTTTGGCCTCGGCCCAGAGAGAGTAGCTGCCATCAAACATGAGATCCCCGACGTTCGGTATTTTTGGCATCCAGATGTTAAATTTTTGGAGCAATTCTAATGAAGATGCCTCTAAAGTGGTTAAAAGAATATACAAATGTAGAGATGACTGCCAAGCAATTAGCTGAACATTTGACAATGGTTGGTCAAGAAGTGGAGTCACTTGGTGGGACTCACGATTTCGATAAAGTAATAATTGGCGAAGTACTTAGTATCGAAAAACACCCAAATGCAGATAAACTTCATCTGACAAAAGTTAATGTTGGGATAAAAGATCCCCTTCAAATTGTCTGTGGGGCAAATAACCTGTCTATCGGGATCAGAGTCCCGGTGGTTTTGGTTGGCGGAAGAGTCGCCGGGTTCAAAATAGATAAGGCTAACTTACGAGGCATTGAATCCTTTGGCATGATTTGTAGTGAAAAGGAATTGGGGCTAGGAGATAACCATGATGGAATCTTGATCTTGGACCAAGATTCTAAAGTTGGCACAGATTTCAAAGAATACCTAGGCTCAGAGACGGTAATTGATATCAAAGTCCAGCCTAATCGACCGGATTGTATGGGGATATGGGGTTTGGCTAGGGAAGTGGCGGCTGGAAAGGGAAAATTAACTCTCCCTAATATAAATGTAGCAGAAGACAAAAACGAGAAAACGTTAGAATTGGTAGAAATACAGGTTGACGAACCGGACTTGTGCCCTCGTTATATGGCGAGGATTGTCAAAGGTGTCAAAATAGGGCCATCGCCAAAATGGCTCCAGGACAGATTAAAGTCAGTTGGTGTGAGACCGATTAACAATGTTGTAGACATTTCAAATTATGTGATGTTTGAGACTGGCCAGCCTTTACATTTCTTTGACTTTGACAAAATAGCTAATCGTGGCAAAAAGGCAAAAATCATTATTCGCAGGGCAAAGAAAAATGAAAATTTAACAACATTAGACGGGGTAAATCAAAAACTCAACCCAGATATGCTATTGATCTCAGACGAAAAGAATCCAGTTGCTGTTGCTGGAGTGATGGGTGGAAAAAACACTGAAGTTAATGATGCAACAAAAAATATTTTAATCGAAGCCGCTGTTTTTGATAAGACAAACATTAGAAAGACTTCAAAATCCTTAAACTTACGGAGCGAGGCAGTCTCAAGATTTGAAAAAGGATTACCGCTTACTTTGCCTGAGATATCCATTGATCGAGCGGCTCAACTTCTCAGTGAATTAGCAGGTGGCAAAGCAACAAAAGGGACAATTGACGTTTTGAGTAAATGGATTTGGATTCAGCATCTGGGCCTATCTGTGGCAAAAACTAACAAGTTTTTAGGGATTGATACCAAAAACCAGGAATGTATTGATATCTTACGGTCATTGGAATTTGAAGCTGACAAATTTGATATTGTGAACGAAGCAAAAAAACATCTCGGTAAGCCATATCTATATGGAGCAAATTATAAACAGAATCGGGCCGAGGCCTTTGATTGCTCGTATTTGACTGACTATATTTATTCCCTGATTAATGTCCAAATCGGACATACTTCCTTGGGCCAGCTGCATCACGGCTGGGAAGTTAAAACTAGCGATTTGAGGGCTGGGGACATTTTGTTCTACAAAGGTCATATCGATAAATCAGTTACAAACGAGTACCACAAAAATGATGGGAAGGGTAATCATACAAAAGTTTTGACCAATAAATATCCAGAAGGAGTAGGCCACAATGGACTCTATATCGGCGATGGGAAAGTGATCCATGCGGCTGCCTATGAATATAAAGAAGGAAAATGGCAAGAAAAAGCAAAAAGTGACCAAAAGGTTGAAATAGTACCGGTCGAGTATTTCACAAAAAACCCTGAGTTTATCGGAGTCAGAAGATATGTTGAAAATCTTGATAATCTGATAGCAGTGACGGTGCCTTGGTGGCGAGAAGATGTCAAAAATAACGCCGATCTTTATGAAGAAATTGCTCGAGTTTGGGGCTACAATAATATACCTTCAACCTTGCCTGAAATGAGGGATATCTTGCCGAGGGAAAACCTAGATTATAAATTTGTAAATAAGTTGCGTCAGCTTTTAGCAAGCATTGGCTTGACGGAGATCTTTACTTATCCATTTGTTAGCAAAAAAGACATTGAGACATTTGGAGAGGACATAAAACAAGCTCCCAGGGTAGCAAATCCTCTACTTCAGGAACAGGGGTATTTGAGAACAGACCTTATTCCTTCTATGCTCAAAGCTTTGGCGGAAAATCAATTTGATCATGACATTATCCAGTTCTTTGAAATCAGTCAGGTATTTCACAAGAATAGAGCAGGGACTCTTCCTAAGGAAACAAAGAATCTATGTGTAGGCATTAAAAACGATGCAGGAGAAAAAGCAAGTTTTGACATGGCGAAAGGAATCTTTGATCGAATTGTTACGGAATTCAAGATTGATGAAGGGTCTTTACCCAAAGGTATTTGGCGGATAGAGCTAATATCTCCAGAAATTATGAACAAGTATGATCTAAAAAAGAAGGCCGTAGCCTTGGTTATCGATTTGGATAAACTGCAAAAAGCAGCTCCAAAAAAGTCAGTTTTCCAGCCAATTAGTAAATATCCATATGTCGAACGGGATATATCCGCCGTGTTTAACAAAAACCAGCTGGCAAAAGAGATTCTTGACGCTATAAAAAAATGCAGCCAGCTTGTTATAAATGCAAAAATTATCGATATTTATGAGGGCAAGCCATATGATAATAATCAGAAGAGTGTTACAGTCAGATTAACCTTGTCAAGTTTTGATAAAACGTTGACCGATCAAGAGATTGAGCAAACAATCAATTTATGTATCAAAAGGATTGTAACTTTAGGAGGGAACATTCGAGGTGGCAAGAAATAGTAAAAAACAAAATATTGATACGATACGAAAGTCAGCTCCGAAGCAGAAAAAGCCAGTAGATGCTCCGGACAAGACTTTGTTGTCAATTTTGGAACCAGATCCAAAATATGCTAAAACTTCTAAAGATTTCGAAGAACCCAAAAAACACTGGTTGTTTAAGGATGTTTCTTTCCCAAAGAGAAAAAAGAAGAATTCGGAGAATCTGACAAAGAAAACGAAAGAAAAGAACATTCGAAAAGACGGGAAACGTCAGATTATCAAGCCTCATCACAAGAAAATAGCAATGGCTGGTTTTATTGTTTGTGTTGTTTTTTCAGTTGTAACCCTAGTCGCCGGAGTTGCGTTTGCCCATCAGAAAGTTTACGCTAACAAAGTTTATCCGGGTGTAGTTGTCTGGGGAACCGATGTTGGCGGAAAAACAATGACGGAAGTCCAACAACTTGTAACTGAAAAAGTTAAAAACTACAAAGTGGAGTTAACTGGGCCGGATCAAACATATACAGCAACAGCAAATGATCTGGGTTTGACGGTCGAGTCCGAATCGATCGCTCTGAGTGCTTATTCTAAAGGTAGATCTGGTTCTTTTTGGGATAATTATGTGACTAGAGCCAGACTTATGGCGACAAAAATCAATTGGAAAACATCGCAAAAAATAATTCGTGCGAATGATCTAAAGATTGAACCTAAATACAGTATTGATGAAAAAAGCTTGGATAATTATTTGAATAAGGTTATCAGTAATATCAATATTGCCGCAAAAGATTCAGAGGTAAAAGTAAGTGGCGGATCAACTCAATTAATTCCGGCAATCTATGGCAGAGAAGTTAAAAAAGACGAATTAGTTAAAGAATTAAAGGATCATCTAAATGGTTTTGAGGGAGGAGGGATAACGATATCCACCAAGACTGTCAAGCCGGCAATAGTTGATGATTCTGCTAAAGAGGTTGTAGTTCAAGCTCAGAGTATTATGACAAGACCCGTAACCCTAACCTATAAAGATCAGGCGTTTAAGCCAAACAAGGAGACTGTTGCTTCCTGGATAACTTTTGTCAAAACCAATGGGAGTCAAAATTATTCTATATATATTGATCCTTCGAGAATGAAAAGTTATTTCTCATTTTTAGGGACTCAAATCAATATATCTCCGGTTAATAAACGAGTTCAAGTAGAAAATGGGGTCAAGGAAACCGTACTTCAAGACGGGAAAGATGGTCTGTTAATAGATGAAACAACCCTAGGCAAAAGTATCTCTAACACTCTAGCAAATCAGCCCTCTGTAAATCTAGCTATACCGATGTATGTAGCTAAATATAAAACAGAATATAGCCAGATTTTGATTGCCGACTGGGACAAATATATAGATATTAATCTATCCACCCAAAGGTTGAGCGCGTGTGAAAAGGGCGGTGTCAATTGTCAGACTTTCGCTGTGACGACTGGGAATAGCACTCACCCAACGCCGGTTGGCACATGGCTGGTTCATGGTAAATCAGCTATTACCAGAATGACAGGAGGAACACCCGGCGTGGATTACTATGATTTGCCGAATGTTCATTGGGTAACATGGTTCAAAGGAGGTGGCTATTCAATTCACGAAGCATATTGGCGTTCAAGTTTCGGAGGGATGGACTATACCTGGAATGGTTCTCATGGTTGTGTCAATGCACCACTAAATGTTGCTAAATTTATTTTTGATTGGGCACCGATAGGTACTCCAGTCATCGTACATTATTAAGGAGAGAAATGGATATTTTTCACCAAAAGTCAAAAGAAGAGACAATAGAAGCTAGCCAAGCTAAACATCAGGAAAAGGAAAAAGAAAAACCTGAACAACAATGGGAAGAAAAAAGAGCAGCAGAAAAAATTGTTGAATTTGAAACAATGCAGGAACAGGTAAGTAAGACCGGTCCGTCTCAACCAATCAGTGATCCAAGTAAAGTTTTGAAAGATTTGTCATCAGACACAAATCTTCAACCTAAAAAAGCAGAACCGGAACCTTTGGCCGAGACAACAGATGTGCCAAAAAAAGATTTAGGCTGGGTAGAAAAAGTAGAAGAGGTTATCAAAAAAGACAAAGATAAACCGTATCAAGAAGAAGAAGATGCAGAGACATTGCAACAAGATTATTTAAAAAACAGTTTTAAGGAAGATGTAAAGATTGACGAATAATCAATGACTATTATTTGGCTTTTATTAATTATCGTTTCGCTCGTCCTTGTCGGAGGAATGCTCTTTTATCTCTACAGAAGAAGCAAATATTGGAAAAAGCAAGTAGAACGATCTCTCAAAATGGTCCCCTTCCTTGTGACGATTCCTCGCGATAGTGGCTCAAAAGATGAACAAGCTAGAAGTCGAGACCAGAGGGACATATTAAAAGAAGTGATTTCTGTCGCAGAAACTTTTTATGCCAATTTGAGCGCTGTTGGTGGTGGTTCCAAGATCAAAAAAAAATTGATGGGCTCGCCTCATTTTGCCGCAGAGATTGTTGCCAAAGATCGAGAAATATTTTTTTATTTGGTTGCTCCATATCGGTTTAAAGAAATCTTACAAAACGGCATTTCTTCACAATATCCTGACGCTTCTATTGAAGAAGTCGAGGAACATAATATTTTTAATCAGCAGTGGGGAATTGATTGTATCGCCGGCGGAGAACTAAGGTCAAAGCGGGGGTATTACTACCCCTTTAAAACTTATCAAGAAATGGACACGGAGCCTTTGAAGAATATCACCAATTCTCTAGCAAAATTGGCGGAGGGCGAAGGGGCTGCAATCCAAATCATTTTTCGGCCGGCGGATTCAAAGTATATGAAGAGATCATACAAAGTGGCAAAACAAATGCACTCAGGGGATAAGAATAAACAAAATCTGGCATCGGAAATGTATAACTTGGCAATGGCCAAAGAAAAGGAACAAAAACAGCAACAGGAGATGACCAAACTTACGCCAATGGAGGAAGAAAGAATCAAAGCGATCGAGAGAAAGGCGGCTAAACCGTCTTTTGAAACAATTATCCGTCTTATTGCCTCCACTTCTTCGAAGGTTCGCTCTGAGGCAGTCATAGGTGAGATTAGTTCATCATTTATCCAATTCAGTGATCAAAGCATCAATAGTTTCAAGTTTAAAAAAGCAAAAAACACCGAAGAACTAGTGTCGGATTATATTTTTAGATTTTTCATGAAGCGTATTTTCAGATTTACTAACTCAGTTTGGAAAAAACCGTCATATGATTTAATTCTGAACACAGAAGAGCTGGCAACAATATACCATTTACCAAATTTTTTGGTTGATACTCCCGGCATACGCTGGTTGCCATCAAAAAAAGCGGCCCCCCCAACTTTTATTCCGGAGAAAGGCGTTGTTATTGGCTACAGTCAGTTTAGAGGTGAGAATAAGGCTATCAGGATTGCTGAAACCGAGAGACGGAGACACGTTTATATCGTTGGTCAGACCGGTACTGGTAAAACAACAACAATGATTAACATGTTTTTATCTGACATCCGTGAGGGTAAAGGTGGTTGTTACATAGACCCCCATGGTCAAGACATGGAAGAACACATTTTGCCCAACATTCCCAAAGAAAGAGCAGAAGATGTCATCTATTTTGATGCTAGTGATACGGAAAGACCTCTTGGCTTAAATTTGTTTTCTGCCAAAACCCAGGAGCAGAAAGATTTTGTCATTCAGGAGTCAATCGCTATGTTATATAGACTTTATGACCCGGGTCATACTGGTATTATGGGTCCCAGATTTGAGCACTGGTTTCGAAATGCTGCTCTAGCTTTGATGGCAGATCCAACTGGCGGAACCTTTATAGATGTCCCAAAAATTTTTACGGATGATAAATTTTTGGCTGAAAAGTTGAAATATGTGACTGACCCAGTGGTTCGTAATTTCTGGATTAATGAAATGGGACAAACAAGTGACTATCACAAAAGTGAAATGCTTGGTTGGTTCGTCGGTAAGTTTGGTGCCTTTATGACCAATATGACGATGCGTAACATTATCGGACAGGTCGAATCCTCTCTTAATTTTCGACAGATTATGGATGACAAAAAAATATTGTTGATCAATCTAGCCAAAGGTCAGGTTGGTGAGGAAAATATGAAGCTTTTAGGAATGATTTGTGTCGCGCAAATGTTTATGGGGGCCATGAGCAGAGTTGACACCCCGGAAAATCAACGATGCGACTTTTATCTATACGTTGACGAATTTCAAAATTTCGCTACCGATACTTTTGAAAAAATTCTTTCAGAAGCACGCAAATTTAAACTAAATTTGATAGTTGGAAACCAATATATAGGTCAGCTTGCCGAGCCGATTCGTGACTCTGTTTTTGGGAATGTTGGAAATTTGGTTTCATTTCGTGTTGGTAATGAAGACGCTGAATATTTAGCAAAACAATTCAGCCCTGTTTTCAACCAACAAGATTTAATTAACTTGGAAAATTATCATAGTGTCGCTAAGATATTAATAGACGCAAAACCGACCAGAGCCTTTAGTATGAGGGGGTATAACTATCCACCAGGAGCCAGTAAAGAAGTTGGTGATGCGATCAAACAACTAGCAAGATTAAAATACGGACGACCAAAAGAAATAGTAGACGAAGAGATTCAGTCGCGAATGTCACTTAATAATCCTATGCCGCCGATTGATAACAGCAGTATACCGAGGGAGCTCTAATGGGTAATCTACAAACACATCATGTTGATCTACAAAGAGAATCAAAGGATCCGGAATTTTCTCAATTGATTGAGGATGTTTTGAGAGATGGCAAGGACGCGGGAGAAATCAAAAAATATATGTCCAGGGAAAACACTGGTGAAAGGGGAGAAGTTCCTGTGCATTTGGATATGGAGTTTACTCACGATACTTTGGGAGTACAAACTGACGCCCGAATCAGTGATTTGGAGCATCTCTTACCGGAAAGCATACATCTTGTAGAATCAGTGCATCAGAATAATCCAATGCCCGAAACACTTCACATCGTAGAAACAATTTTGCCAGAGATTGAGAGACTAAAAGCTCAAAAAGAAGGTTACGAAGGAGCGATCGCCGAACGAAAACGAAGGTTGATTGGACCGGTCAAAAGGATTTTTTCTGATGTCGCCGAGTTCAATCCGACTAGTTTTGGTCTGGCTTCAGAAAAAACAATAGATAGCATAGGAGAATCATATTGGCTGGTCGAAGGAGAGCTATCAATTGTTTTACCTCAGGAAGAGGTGCTAAATCAAACCCTAGAAAATCATCGGCAAGCAAGAAACCATGATTTTAAGGAGTTATTTTCTCAAAACGAAGCTTTGGAAAAGGTTGAAGATAAAGCCTCTGAAATAGGGCTAGCTCTCCGACAGTTTGTTTTGAAATTTATAAGCGAACAAGATTTTAGGGAAATAGTAGAAAAGTCAGATAATCTCAAAGGGATTCTAAATAAATGCTTAAATGAAATACTTGTGCAGCAAGCTAACAAAGAAATAATCGAAGCTTGGTCGGAACAGGCCAGCTATACTCTTGAAAATCTGAGTCTTGCAACCAGGGAAATATTAGAAGCAGAGATAAAAAAATATGATTTTATTTTGGATTTCCTTGATGCATTTGAAGTAGAAAAGGAAGTGATTGAAGTAAATAAAATTGGCGGCCTGGAAGTAGAAAAGGTAAAAAGTTCAAGTCCGATAGGTCGTGAGGCAGAAATCTTTGGGCCAGTTCCGTCCCATCATCTAACTCATGGATACAAACCACTGTCGGACGGGGTTGAAAAAGCCGGTCGGGAGAAAAAAAGGGCCAAAACAGGCATAAGGATTATCAAGGATGCAATTGGGATATTTAAGAAAAAACAATGAAAAATAGTATTTTAGAGAATCAACTTAAGAAACTTTATCTCTTTGGGATTATCACCGAAAAAGAATTTTGGCGTTTGCTAAAAAAATATCAGAAAGAAGGGCTGTCCGAAGGTTTGAAAATCGAGACATTGAGTTTGCTTGAGAAATCCCTGAAACATTATGAAACAGAGGAAGAAAAGGTTACGAAAAAAGAAGATTTTTTAAAAAAACATTTGAAGGATCTTGATATCCATCACAAAAAACAGATTGACGATATAAAAGGGAGTTTGGTCGAAAACAGGATGACAAAAATGCGTGATATTAGGAGAAGACAGAACAAAAGGCTAACTGATATCGCCATAGAACTTTCTCAACTGGAACGGAAAATCAGAGGATACCAAAATAAGGCAACACAAGAACTTGATCGTCAAAAGATAGCTGATATTAGAAAAATTATTCAGTAGTTTTTATACTGAAAATAAGAACAAAATAGCTTGCAAACAAGCACAGAATTAGTTACAATTATAGGTAGTTAATTTAAGTTTGTTGTATATGAAATTATTAAAAATTCAGGGGAGGGTGCACTATTTGAAAATAAGTGCATAAATGGCTTTACGTGGCCAAATAATAAAGGTTAGATGGTAGACAAAGAAAAGAAAACCGCATATGACGCTTCATCGATTCAAGTTTTAGAAGGTCTTCAAGCAGTACGAAAACGCCCCGGAATGTATATTGGGGGTACGGGGGCGGCTGGACTACATCACTTGATTTGGGAAGTTGTCGACAATGCAATTGATGAAGCGATGG
>JAQUMB010000021.1 GCA_028718325.1 Patescibacteria group bacterium | reverse complement strand
TCTCCGATCTACTTCTTTAATCAATATTTCATTCTTGACTAATGCTCCGCTTTCTAGGGTCTTTTTTATTGCTTCGTCAGATTCAGCAAGGTCTCTAACTATATCTCCACTAGAGATTACCTCAAATTTTAGGTACTTTTTTAGCTCATTTATTTGTGTTCCCTTCCCTGAACCTGGAGGACCAACAAAAAGAATATTTTTTATCACGATTCTGTCCTTTCTAATATTAGTTTTTCTACTTTCTCCATGTCGTTTTGCTCAGTTCTCGTTTGATGATCATAACCATATAAGTGAGCCAGGCCATGGATTAATAGCCTTTCGATTTCCTTATCAAGTTCTATATTTCTCTCGATTGACTGTTCTCTTGCTTTAGTATAACAGATAAACATTTGCCCTATAAGAGGTTGATGTTCCAAGGTAAAACTCAAAATATCTGTAATTTCATCGATCTTTCGATAATCTCGATTAAGTTTTTGTATTTTGTCCCGACTGACAAAAATTAATTCAATATGGCCATCTTTTTCCTCACCCAAAACAGAAAAAGCAGCTTGTGCTACTTTTTCTAATCTTATCCTATTGATACGATATGTTTTCTCGATTATCTCAAACTTCATGTCAACTTGGTCTTTACCATTTCTGAGACCGTTTTCCCGTCTGCTTGACCATTTGCTTTTATCATCACTTCTTTGATTACCTGGCCCATTTGAGAGATAGAATTTGCTTGAGTTTCCGATATTACTTTGTCAACCAGGTTTGATAGCTCTGATTGGGTCATTTTCTTGGGCAAATATTTTTCAATAATCGCAAGCTCAGCCTTTTCTTTGTCTGCCAAATCGGTTCGGTTACCTTCAATATATTGAGTGATGGAGTCTCGACGCTGCTTAGCTTGTTTTTCTAATATGTTTGAGGTTTCCGACTCATTTAGTTCGTCACCTTTGGCAATCTCGGCATTTTTTATGGCACTCTTAATCATCCTTAAAACAGAGGTGGTCAGTTCCTCTTTATTCTTAATTGCCAATATTAGGTCTGACTCAATTTTTGGTGTTAGACTCATTAATAACCTCTTATTAATTGTTGACGATTTTTTTGTTCTTTCCTGGCCTTTTTCCGTATCGCTATTTCTCTCTCTTCCCTCTTTGACAAATCCTTTTCAAAATGTTGTCTTTTTCTAGCCATAGCTAAATTTCCACTTTGTTGTACCTTGCGGTTAAAGCGCCTGACCAGACTTTCAAATGGTTCTTTTTCCTTTCGAATTACTGATTGCAAACTTAAATCACCCCCTTATGTCCTTTTGTAATCTTAATTTAAGCATATTTTTTGGCTTTAAGCAAGGGTTTTGGGATTATTTGCTACCTATCGCGACATTTTACTGATTATTCTTGATTTCTAAAGCAACCTTGTTTAACTCTTCAACCGAGAGGGTTGGGCCTAATTGTGTTGAGAGATAGCCTTCATAATTATCAAAGTAAATTTTATCACTAGCCCAATTTTCGGAAAATTTCTCTGAAAGCCCATGAAGTGGGTATAACTTGGCATGAAGGTGGTCCACCCCCATTCCTTCGATAACTAATGCCACCCTTTGAACTTTTAGTCCTCTTTCCAAAATTTTTGATACTTTTTTTGTTGCCTGTAAGAATAATGCAATTTCTTTGTCAGACAGATCAAAAAGATCAGAATCAAAGTGGTCTTTTGGAATAACCAAAGTCATGCCTCTTGTATTTGGGTTCAGGTCTAAAAAGGCGTAATAATCATCATCTTCCCATATGCTAACCGACGAGATATCCTTATTTGCAATTTTACAAAAAATACACTGTTCCATTTTTACCTTCCTAACTTGATAGATCTGGCATAAATAATAATAACCCTTAAAAAATTTATTGACAAGAACCTCATTGTCGTGTAAAATTGCGAACTGTAGTGTAAAAAGTTATTGACAATAACTACTATTTATGCTATTATAATGTATTCCCAAGTAAGTTGGGATTTTTAGTTGGAGATAATCCAACTTGAGGGTGGAAAGGAAGGTTTGTTCAACAAAATGAACAAAAACATAATCGCTGCTATGCTGTTTGTCTTCATAGTTGCGAAGAGTCCTTTGGGACTAGCTGAGGTAAAAATCGCTTATGCGGAACCTCAAGTAATAGAGACAAACGCCTTAGGCGAGGCGAATATCGCAAGAAACATCGAAAAAACCTATCGAGTAGATCGCTTACCGACTACTGAAGAAAAAGCTAAAATTGAATTAGCTTCATATCAAAAATCCATAGCTGATGAAAAGGCTCGAATCGAGGCTGAAAAGGCCGCAGAAAGAGCCAAGGCTATCCAGGCTCAAGCCGCTGTCGCTGCAAACAAGGCCACTCAAAGGGTGGTTGTCACCACCTCGGGTGGTTTTGACAGCATCTATGCTGAAGCCGAAAAAATCTATGGCGTTCCTAGACAAGTTATCGCTGCGGTCCACTATGTAGAGACCGGTCAACGTGGTGACACAACTGTTGCCAGTTATGCTGGTGCTCAAGGACCGATGCAGTTTATGCCTAGTACCTTTAGGGCTTACGCTCAGGATGGTGATGGTGATGGATTAGCACTAATCAATGACGTTCATGATGCTATCTATACCGCCGCTAAATATCTGGCCGCTAATGGTGCTGCTAGTGGTAACGTCTCAGGTGCTCTATACCGATATAACCATAGTTATAGCTACGTCGAACACGTTTTGTCTATAGCTCGTTCATTCGGTTACACTGGCTAATAAAATTAAAACAAACAAAAAGAGACGGCTAAATGCCGTCTCTTTTTATATTCATTATTTTAATCTTTTCTTGACCTCGCTTACCACCTTATCCTGCGGGTAAACTTCTTGATTGCCCGATGCCATCTCTTTGATGATAACCGTTTTGTCATAAGCTTCTTTTTGGCCAATGATTAGAGCATATTTCGCTTTTAGACGATTCGCGATACTGAGTTGTCCTGAGATCCCCTCTTTATCAAAACCACCTTCTGCTGCTACTTCTTCATCCCAAAACGAGCTTAGGAGTTTAAGACAATTTTTTCTGGCTTCACTTCCCAGTTGTACAACAAAAACGTCCACTTTTTGATCATAAATTACTTCTATCTCAGGATGACTTTTAATAAATTCGATTGTTCTATCTGTCCCACCAGCAAATCCGAGAGCTGCAGTCGACTTCCCACCAAACACTTCAACAAGTCCATCATAGCGGCCGCCCCCGCACAGGGCATTTTGGGCTCCATCGCTCCCTGCCCAAAATTCGAAAACCGTTCTAGAATAATAATCCAAACCTCTAACTAATCTAGGATTTATTTCATAGGAAACATTAATCTCGTCTAGACTCTCCAGCACTTGTCTAAAGTGCTCATGGCATTCGGGACACAGAAAGTTAATAATCTGCGGAGCATCTTCAATAACCGGCTGACACTTAGGGTCTTTGCAATCCAATAACCGAAGAGGATTTGTTTCTGCTCTGTTTTTGCAGCTAGCACAAATTTTCTTCTCATTATTTTTATAATATACAGTTAACTCTTTAATGTATTTAGGACGACACTTCTGACAACCTATACTATTCAGTTGTAGTGAAATATAATCTCCTATACCTAGTTTCCTATAAACGCGCTGAGCGGTCGAGATAACCATTACATCCGCGAGCGGTTCCTTGTCTCCGATCATTTCTAGTCCGTATTGCCAAAATTCTCTGTAACGACCGGCTTGGGGTCGATCGTAGCGATACATGGGCATCGTATAAAAAAGCTTCACCGGTTGAGACCAAGATTGCATACCATTTTCTAAGTATGAACGAACAATTGGGGCAGTTCCTTCAGGTCTCAGGGTTAACAAATTATCAGATTTGTCCCTAAAGGTATACATCTCTTTTTCAACGATGTCAGTTTCTTTCCCTACCCCTCGCACAAAAAGATTGGTATCTTCAAAGGCCGGTGTTGTGATCTGTCTAAATCCCGCGGCTTTAACTACAGACTTAAAAATAGAATTTAGATAGTCAAAATAAACTTGGTCATCTGGCAATATATCTCTGGTCCCTCTAGGGACTTGAAAGGTTTTCTTAGTCATTGTCTATTATTTTTATCATATCAATTTCACTACTGCAAGCGCTTATTTCCGTCTAACTGTCATAACCCCTTCGATTTGTCCAAATCTTGGTAACAAATCAGTGATGATTGAAGGATTATCGACAAAAAAGGTGATTTTTATCAAACTAACTTCAGGCTTAATACCAGTGGCTTGCATATCTTCAATGATGATATTCTCCTTGGCAATCAAGGACGTAATATCTCTCGCTAAGCCAACTCGAGTCTGGCCGGTTATCTCGACTGTGGTTAATATCTTTTTTGCCTCAGCAAAATCAACATCAATTATTTTTTCTTGGGGGCTGGTCAAAAGGCTATGACAATCAGCCTTATGGATAGTAATCCCTTGACCCTGGGTAATAAAACCCTTCACCCTATCGCCTTTTTTGGGTTTACAACAATCCGCATAACGGACTAAAATCCCCGAGAGACTACTGTACGTTGTCTCTTTCTCTTGACCATCAGTCTTTTCCTCGTTTTTCTCAACTTTATCTTTTTTGCTGTCAAGATCAGCATATAGTTTTTGGCCCACTATTTTTTTAATGGCCTGCTTGGCCGTAATTGTCCCATCACCAATTGCCGCTAATAAGTCATTCCATTCTTTTAAGCCCATATTGTTGATGATCTTTTTCTTCTGTTCCTCGGTAATATCCTTATCCTCGAGACCAAAAATTTTTAACTCTGACAACAAAAGTTTTTGGCCATCTTCTATGTTTTGGGCCCTGTTTAAATTCTTGAACCACGCTCGAATTCTTTGTCGAGCTTTTGCCGTTTTTACAAACTCAAGCCAACCCCTAGCCGGTCCATTTTTATCGTTTTTTGGAGCTAAGATTATTTCAACGACATCCCGGTTGGAAAGTTGATAACTCAATGGAACAATCCGTCCATTTACTTTTGCGCCCCTACAACGTTGGCCTACAGTTGAGTGAACTTCATAGGCAAAGTCAACCGGAGTCGCTTCTTCAGGAAGATCAAAAATATTCCCTTGTGGGCTAAAAACAAATATTCGATCGTTAAAAAGGTCAATTTTCAAGTCCTCAGTAAAGTCTTGCTTTGACGAAATATTTTTTTGCCAATTCGCTAACTTGTTAACCCAACCCAGCCTTTCTTCCGGAGCAAATGAGCTTGATCCTTTTTCATAAACACTCAGCTTGCTTTCATTATAATGCCAGTGAGCCGCAACTCCCTGCTCGGCTTCTTCGTGCATTAATTCTGTTCTAATCTGTATCTCGGTTATTTTTCCTTTTACGCCGAAAACCGTTGTATGCAATGACTGATAACCATTTGGCTTTGGGATTGCTATGTAGTCTTTAATGAGATAAATCATTGGCTTGAATTTAGAATGGATAATTCCCATGGTTTTGTAACAATTTTCAACGGTATCGACGACAATTCTGACAGCCATCAAATCATAAATTTTATTAAAGTCTTGATTTACCTTATTTAATTTTTTATAAACCGAATACAAATGCTTGACCCGTCCATCTACTTGAGCCTTGATCCCTTCTCTTTCCAGTTCAGTTAGAATAATGCTTTTGATTTGGATTAAATAATTTCTTCTTTCTCTCTCACCTTTGGCCATAATGCTAGCTATCTGCTTGTAAGCTTCTGGGTTTGAATACTTGAAAGCCAGGTCTTCTAGTTCAGCCTTGACCTGCCCCATCCCTAACCTGTCAGCAAGAGGGGCAAAGATTTCAAGCGTTTCTCTTGAGATCCGCTTCCGATCAGATACGGTTAGAGATTCCAATGTTCGCATATTATGCAATCTGTCAGCAAGTTTAATCAAAACCACCCTAATGTCTTTGGCAATCGCTAAGAAAAATTGTCTTAGATTTTCAATCTCTGCTCGAAATTTTGCTTCTTGTACTTCCTGATCCGGCAACTTTGAAAAGTCAATTTCTCCTAAAGTTGTAACCCCACTTACTAGCTCTGCGACCTTCTCCCCGAATCTATCTCGGAGCTCAGAATCAGTTACATCACTGTCTTCGATCGTATCGTGTAGCAGTGCTGCAGCGATTGTCATATCATCCAAATATAAATCAGCTAGAATCGTAGCAACAGCTAATGGATGAGTAATATACTTATCCCCTGATAATCTCTTTTGGCCCTTATGTTTATCAGCCGCAAAAATATAAGCCCTCTTGATCAAATCAACATCAGCCTTTGGGTAACTCTCCTGCAATTTTGTTAATATGTTATCTATTGAAATCATAACTGTATAAATTATTTATTCAACTTAATATCAATAATATGAAGGTTAATTTTCTTCTGATTTTTCCACTCGTTTATCTCAATGGTGTAGGCAATATCTATTTCTTCACCAGTCTTTATGTCACATTTCTGACCATATTGAAAAGCGATAGCTCCGAGCTGATCATTATTATTACCCAAAAGCAATTTTAGATGTTCTTTGTTTTTCCCAACCAATGAAAGTTGTTTAACCTTTACCTGTGTTGAAGCAAAAACCGGTCTAAAATTGTCTGTACCGAACGGTTCAAGATCTAACAAAGAGTCGACCAATTTTTGATCAATATTTTTGAACAACATTTTATTGTCAATGACCACCTCTGGTATCAAATCAAGGTCTTTAATTTTCTGCCCCGAGATAGATAGAAGTTTTTCATCAAGAAGTAGATAATGTTCTTTTTTCATCCTAAGCCCAGCAGCCTGTGCGTGACCACCAAATTGGATCAAATATTCACTGCATTTTGATAGTGCTTCAACAATATTAAAACCATTAATTGAACGTGCGGAACCTTTTAATTCTTCTCCATCTTCCTCCATTATCAGCACTGGCCTGGAATATTCCTGTACCAGCCTAGATGCAGCAATCCCTACTACCCCAGCCGGCCATTTTTTATCTGACAGAAGTATTATCTTGCGATTTTTGTCGTCGTATTTTTTGTTAGCTATTATCTGACGTGCTTCTGTAACTATCATTTCGGTGATCTCTTGTCTTTTCATATTCAAATCATTAAGGTCATTTGCCAATTTTACCGCTTGATTTGGGTCTTCAGTTATCAATAATTTAAGGCTGTAAGAGGCATTTTCAAGTCGTCCTGCAGCATTGAGGCGAGGACCAATAACAAAGCCCACTTTGTAGCTGTCTATGCTCTCCAAGGCCATTTCAGAGGCTTGTGCTAAAGCAATAATACCTAAATTGCGACTCTTTCCTAAGACTTTCAGTCCAAATCTTGCTAAAATCCGATTGTCTTTGGTCAATGGAACAACGTCACAAATTGTACCGAGAGCCACCAGGTCAAGCCACCATTTTTCTTGGCCACTAGAAACTTTTTCTGGAAAAGATGATGTTAGTGCCCGCACCAAATAATACGCGACTCCAACCCCACACAGGTGATAATATGGTTTGTCGCTTTCCCCTCTCTTGGGATTTATCACAAGAGCATCGGGTACAATATCTTTTCCTTGTGATGTTTTTATAGAATGATGATCGGTAATAATAATGTCCATACTACAGGCTTTAGCATGATTGACTTCATCAATCGCTGATGAACCGCAATCAACAGTGATTATTAATTCAACTTTATCTTTTTTTAGTTCATTAATTGCTTCTATATTTAGTCCATAGCCTTCATCGCTCCTGGAAGGAATATAGCTTATGACGTTAGCATCAATCATCGTAAAAAACTTCATAAGTAGGGCAGTGGCGGTGATGCCATCTACATCATAATCGCCATAAATCGCGATTTTTTTCTTACCGAGTACTGCTTTCTCAATTTTCTTGACCGCTTGAACCATATCAGGAAGCAGACATGGATCAGCGAGCTTTTCGTAGCTAGGTTCCAAAAAATCCAGCGCTTCTGGCTCGCTGGTTATTCCACGGTTACTTAAGAGCTTGATTATATCTGGATTTATCTTTGCAGAAGAAAAAACTGGACTTTTGTTGTCCAGAAATTTCCACTTTTTTTGAATTTGAAAATTTCTATTTGCTTTCATTTATTATCTTTTCTCGAGCAACAATTTATTTGCTTTGCCTTCTATCTCTAAAATTCTGCCAACTAACCAATAATGAAGCCGAATTAAAGATAGAAGAATAAGTCCCTAGCAAAATACCGATGACTAAGGCTAAAACAAAGTATTTGATTGTTTCTCCACCAAAAAGGTAAAGAACAAAGACGATTATCCACGCTAAAAATGACGTACTGATATCCCTATCCAACATCTCTACGAGACTTCTGTTAACGACTGCTTCAAAGGTCTCACTAGTCCCTTTGACCAGATTTTCTCTGATCCGGTCATATATAACCACTGTATCATGAACCGAGAAACCAATAACCGTCAATATCGCTGTAATAAATAACGGATCGACTTCAACATTGAAAAAGTGACCCAGGAGCGAAAATATCCCCAGTAAAACCAAGGCATCGTGCAATATCCCAACCACAGCCGTGATGCCAAAGGCCCAGGAATTTGCCGGCCTCGGCACTTTTCTAAACACATAGGCCAAATAAAGAATTATTAACAATGAAGCGAGAGCAACCGAGATAAAGGCTCGATTGGTAATTTCCTTCGAGATTGAAGGACCGACTGTCTCTACTCGAATTTCTGTCGTTCCTTTATTTTTGGTCAATTCAGTCTTAAATTTTTTGTGCTTTTCTTCAGTTATTGGCTTTGCCCGGATAATAGCTCCCTTGTTTGTTATAGTAATAGTGACATTCTCAAAGTTCGCATCTTTGGTCAATTGCTCAATCTTATTTTTATCCTTCAGTCCTTCGATTTCGATAACAGTTCCACCTGTAAAGTCAATCGACGGCTTGAGTCCGAAAAGCAATAGTGAAATAGTCCCTGGAATAATCACAACCAGAGATAATATATACCACCACTTTCTATACTTTATGAGATTCATAGATTTTCCTCAAATTTCTCGACTCGAAAAAGCCCGGCTTTTTTAACGAATTTTCTTCTCGAAATAAGATCAATTAATGTTCTGGTTCCTAAAAATGTTGTGGTTAGTCCTACGATAATACCAAGCGCCAGGACTATAGCAAAACCCCTGATCATTCCTCCCGCGGTGTATAAAATAGCACAGATTATCAAACTAACTACATTTGAATCACGAATACTTGGCCAAGCTTTTATAAAACCAAGTCTCAGGGCAGAGACAAATGAATGATCATTTCGCAGTTCTTCCCTGATTCGTTCAAAAACTAAAACATCCGTTTCCATTGACATACCAATCGAAAGAATTAGCCCGGCGATTCCTCCCATGGTAAGAGTTACCCCGAATAATTTAAATAATGCTAACATAAAGATCAAATATAGGGCTAAGCCAATTGTAGAAAAAACTCCCAACAACCGATAGTAAATCAACATATAGATGCATACCGCTAAAATGCCGATAGCCCCTGCGATAATACTCTTATTGATTGAGTCCTGCCCCAGAGTAGCGCCAACAGTTCTTTGTTCTATAATCTTTATCGGCGCAGGCAGAGCCCCGGCATTAAGCTGGATAGCCAGAGCATTTGCTTCTTTGATATCAAATTCTCCGGTTATCTGAGCATTGCCACCAGTGATTTTTTCACTAACGTTTGGAGCAGATATAATCTTGCCATCTAGGACTATAGCAATTGGTTTACCGACGTTTCGACCAGTTATTTCCTCAAACTTTTTTGCTCCATCTGAGCTAAACTCAAGTGAAATTTGTGGCTTATTTGTATTTGGATCGAAAACAACAGTTGCTCTTTTCAGGTCTTTCCCGGTGAGCCCAGTGGTAACAAACTCTTGTCCTTTATATTCCTTAAATTCTAGTTGTGCTGTTTTGCCTATTAAATCAATCGCTTCATCTGTATTTTTTACTCCGGGTAATTCAACGCTTATTCGATTATCGTTTCCACTTTTTGATGTACGAACAACCGGTTCGGTTAAGCCAAAAGCATTGATTCTATTTTCGATAACTTTTTTCAGAGAATCCATAGCGTTTGCTTTGTCTTTGTCTGGAATTTTTGATAGATCCGCAGAATAGGTTATTGAACTTCCTCCCTGGAGATCCAACCCTTCTTTAATTTTCAAATTTATTTTGAAATCAACAAGACTTCCCTTTGTTTTAAGCTTGACAAAGGGTGATTTATTTTCAAAATTGACAATAGGCTTAGGGATTTGAACTCTAATTTCTTTAGGCCAATCAATAATCAGTGATACGACAACCAAAAATAACAAAATAAATAATCTGAACCAAATTCGGTTTTTCTTTTTCATAAATATAAATTTTTACCTTGTAATGATAACTGATTTTGCTAATCTCGTAAAGAATGATTCACAAACTCACATCCTCCAAGTAAAATAAGATTAATGAATTATTACGAAGTTGCCCCATTGACTTACCTGGGTCGAGAGACTGACTTGTTGACTTACAGTTCTGATCAAAATATTTTAACGGGTCAGGCAGTTATAATACCCCTTAGAACAAAAAATTTCGTTGGTATAACCTTAGAAAAAACGACAAAGCCTAGTTTCAAGACTAAAGAAATTAAAAAAATTATTTTTGATAAGCCCGTTATCAGCAAAACACTCCTTGAGACAGCTTTCTGGATGTCTGAATATTATTGTTCTCCTATAACCAGTGTTTTGCAAACTATTATTCCTGTAGGATTAGGAAAAACTCGACGGATCTTAGATGACGAGAGGTCTGTTCCCTCGCCTGATTTTCAGCCAAAGTTGACTCCTGAGCAAGTTCAAATAGTAAGTGACATTACTCAGGACACATCTGATTCCCCTCATTTGATATTCGGGGTGACCGGTTCGGGCAAAACAGAAATCTATATGAGGCTGATAGAAGATACTCTCAAGGCAGGAAAAGAAGCAATTATTCTTGTCCCTGAAGTTTCTCTGACCCCCCAGGCCCTGGATCGCTATCAAGCCAGATTTGGTAAACGAGTGACTCTTTTGCACAGCTATTTAAAGGAGACCGAGAGGTTTGCAAATTGGCAATCTATTTTGAGCGGTGAGAAATCTGTTATTATCGGATCACGTAGTGCCTTATTTGCTCCCGTTTGTAACTTGGGACTTGTCATCATAGATGAAGAACATGAGACAAGTTATAAACAAGACCAAGCCCCTCGTTACCAAACTGTTAAGGTGGCCGAAATATTAGCTTCTTTTTCTAAAGCAAGGCTTATCTTGGGCAGTGCTACACCCTCAATAGGCAGTTACTATAAAACACAAACTGCTTCTTACAAGCTTCATACATTGAATAAAAGAGTTATTCAAGATACTTTGCCGGAAGTTCAAGTTGTTGATATGAGAAATGAGTTTAAATACGGAAATAAAAGTATTTTTTCTGAAAAATTACAAGGGGCAATCAAAAAGACTTTAGCTGATAACCAGCAAGTTCTGCTTTTTATCAATCGTCGCGGTATGTCAACTTTTGTTAATTGTCGCGACTGCGGTTACGTAGCAACCTGTCCAAACTGTAACCTATCTCTTACTTTCCACTACAACAGCTTACGTTTAGTCTGTCATCACTGCGGTTACCAAGAAGTTGTTCCGACCCTTTGTCCTGCTTGTCAAAGTCCATCCATAAAATACTTTGGGACAGGAACGCAGCGAGTTGAGCAAGAACTTCGAAAAATAGTAGGTAATAAATATATTATTGAACGAATGGATAAGGACACAACAAAAAAACGGGGAAGCCATGAAGATCTGTACAACAGATTTGCAAAACATCAAACTGACGTCTTGATTGGCACCCAAATGATAACAAAGGGGTGGGATTTTGACAATCTCGGACTCGTAGGAATAATTTCCGCTGACACCATGATTAACTTCCCCGATTACAATGCTAGTGAACGCACATTCGACCTTTTGACTCAAGTAGCCGGGAGAACGGGCAGGGGCAAGTTTCCTGGTTTGGTTGTCTGACAGACATATAACCCTGACAACCCCGCTATAAGACTCTCTAGTAAACATGATTATCAGGGTTTTTATAAACATGAAATACAGGAGCGTAAA
>JAQUMB010000020.1 GCA_028718325.1 Patescibacteria group bacterium | reverse complement strand
CAGGGAACATATTTGAAGCCGACTGGAACAATAATGGTCAAAAATATTTTTGGGAAGGTTATTTCTAAACAAAACATTGAAGGCTATTATGTCCTTCCAGAGACAAAAAGGGTTATCAAAAAAGAACTGAACAACCCTTATTTAGTTGGTTTATACAAAGCAGAGTTAACTATCGCTAATTATCCCGGTGATCCGGTTGTAACGAAAAGTACTTATTTTGTTAAATTTTCATCGACAATTTTGGCTATTATCGGCCTGTTAGCTTTAATTATTTTTATTACTATCACCTTTATCAGGCCAAGGTTAAAAAAACGTAAAAATAAGTAGTTGCTTTGTCATCGCGAGCGAAATTATGAAGCGATCTCGAGATCGCCACACTGATGCTCGCGATGACAACCCTTCGTCTGTCATCCTGAGCGTAGTCGAAGGATTTTTTCTCTCGTCATCTCGCTCTTCCATTGTCATTCCCGTGAAGGCGGGAATCTATACAAATAGAATTCTTTCTCTGTTCATTTCTTCTTGATAAGGGCCTCTCTTTCCTCTTTGTCTTATCAAAGTGGAGCAAACCGCCCGACAAGACAGATTTGCAAAGTGTCAGCTATTTCGTTCACTCAAACTTTATAAAGATGAACGCTTTAAAAGCGCCCTACGGGTAAGCATCTTTTTTAAAGGCTCATTCACTCATATTCTATCTTTACAAACTGATTGTCGGAGGGAAGCTAATAGCTAACAGCCAAAAGCTAATAGCCTTTTCAACCATTTTACTATTAAACTATTTACTATTGAACTGCTCTTTTGTGGTATAATTAATCTTGTAAAAATAAACACAAAGAGGTGGGGGGTTTGACAAAAATTCTGAAAATCAGAACACTCAAACAACTGCTGAAGTTTAAGTTCTTTGGCGTACTTGCGGTCTCTCTGATTGCCGGACTTTGTCTCACTGTTGGTTTATTAAACTCAAATAGTTCAGAAGCAGCATCTTATGATTATGTAAACTTTCAAGGCAAACTAACCGACGCTAGTGGTTTTGGAATAGCGAGCTCAACCAAAACGATCCGTTTTTCAATTTTCGACGATGCAACTCTCGATCCATATATCACAAGTTGTACAGGCCACTGTAAATGGACCGAAACTCAGAGTGTCACGACTGATGCTCGAGGAATCTTTAGTGTCCAAGTTGGTTCATCCAATCCGACTGGCTTCAAAGCATTATTTAGCACCTATAGCGATATCTATCTAGGGGTGAAAGTCGATACCGATGCGGAAATGACCCCGAGGCACCCAGTTGGTTCGGTCCCAAGCGCCTTAAATTCTCAGACTTTATTAGGTAATACTTGGGCGGCACCAGGAGCAATAGGCAGCACAACCCCTAATTCTGGAGCGTTTACATCTTTGTCTGCAAGTGGTGTTTTGACTTCGACCGTTGCTTCGGGTACGGCCCCATTTACAATCTCATCAAATACGATGGTGGCAAATCTTAACGCTGATCTTCTCGATGGCTCTCACGCTTCGGCATTTGCTCCAGCTACAGGGGGAAGCGGTTATGTCCAATTACAAGGCTCAACTCCGGGAAGCGCACAAACGGGTAATTTTAATATATCTGGGACTGGGATAGTCTCCACTGTTATTGGTGGCACAGTGGCAAATAATGCTTTAACTCTGCAAGGTAACTCAGCAACGACAGGCAACACCCTAACTAACGCTGCTATTCAATTAAAAGTGGGTGATAGTGGTGCTACCACCGCCATGACTATTCTTAACAATGGCAACGTTGGGATCGGAACGACTAACCCGGGAAATAAATTGTCACTTTACGCCGGATCAGCAGGAGACGATACTCTTCCTGCGCTTGGCGCCAATGGTGGGAAATTTGGTATTTTTAACGGGACATCTCCTGCATATGGTTTTCTTGCGGGTGTATTAAGTTCGGGCAATGTTTTTCAACAAGCTCAACGTATTGATGGGACTGCCACTGCATACAATTTATTGCTTCAACCAAATGGTGGTAACGTCGGTATTGGGACGACAAGTCCTGGTTCGCCATTAGAGATATATAAAGATGGGTCCGTAGCAAATACCACTGGTGGAGGATTAATTGCGTCAAGATATCACAGTGGCAGTAATTATCGTGGAGGGGCTATATATTCTATGTATATAACCAATAGGGACTATTTAGTCTTCGGTGTTACAGGAGATAATTCAAAAAATCCATATTCCGATTTTGACCAAGCAAGAATGGTTATCGGAGACAACGGCAACGTCGGCATTGGGACAACGAGCCCAACTCAAAAATTGACAATAAATTCTGGTCACTTGAGATTCGACCCAATCCCCGCACCGACTGCGCCGACTGCGACATTGGCTGGTGTTGGCGCTGGGAACCTTGGGAATGGGATATATTCTTATGCGGTTAGTTTTGTTACAAGCGATAACCAGGAGACAACAGTTGGCTCTGCAGGAACTGTTACCGTGGTCAACAACACCATAAATGGCCAGGTCAATTTAACTAATATCCCTGTATCGTCAGACCCAAGAGTAACAAAAAGAAAAATACACAGAACGACTGTTGGTGGTGGTACCTGGAATATCCAATATCTTGGGATAATCAACGACAACACAACGACAACTTTTGGGCCTGACAATGTGGCTGATGGTGGGCTAGGTATCAAAACTGCATATCAAGATAACACAACCGCTGGAATCCTATATAAAGGGACTTCCCAGATGATGAGGATAGGTGAATATAATACAGCAGTTGGTATTTCTTCGGGTGGTGCCTTGACTTCTGGAGGTTTAAATGCTTTTTTTGGATATCAAGCAGGTGCCAGCATGACCTCGGGTGGTCAAAATGCTCTGATAGGAAGAGCGGCTGGACTAAACATCACGACGGGTTCAAGAAATGTGGCTGTCGGTGATGCCATGGAAAATACCGGTGGGGCCGTAGGTTATAACGTAGCCGTAGGTACGTATGCAGGTAATTCATTGACTAGCTCAAATAACGTATTGATTGGTGATGAAGCCGGGATGAACCTTACAAATTCATGGGCAAACGTAGCTTTAGGGATGAACGCAGGTCATAGCGCTACTACAGGCAATTCAAACGTATTCTTGGGATACTCTGCTGGCTATTACGAAACAGGTTCAAATAAGCTATTCATTGACAATGCTCAGCGAGCAAGTGAGGCTGACGCTCGCACAAAAGCTTTGATGTATGGAATTTTTAATGCTGCAACTGCCAATCAATATTTGACAGTCAATGGCCAATTACAAGTTACAGGAACTGGGAACAGCTATGTATCTGGCAACGTCGGCATCGGGACAACGAGTCCGGGGTATGCCCTGGATGTTAATGGTAGTATAAATATACCAGCTGGAACCACCACCTCCTCCACAGCTGGTTACAGAATAAATACCAATAGAGTAGCGTATCAAGATGGTGGGGGCAATCAATATCAAGGATGGGTTGATCAGGGAAATTATATCCGTTTTGCTTTAAGTGGTGACCAGTCATCCTTTGTTGGGAGCAGTGAAAGGATGAGAATTACTAGTACCGGCAACGTCGGTATTGGCAATACCTCTCCTACTGCTAAGCTCCAAGTCACAGAGGGCGCTGGGGTATCTAGTGGGGCTACTACTATGACTGTAACAGGACAACCTACTACAACATTTACAACAAGTGTTTCTACTACTCTCTATGCTGGTGATTACATTATTCCTACAACCACTACAACCCAGCCTAGAACAGTGGCTACCACGGCAACAGGTACATCCTTTACTGTTACCTCAAACTTTACCGCCAATATCGCTGGCGAGACCTTTACTATCTACAGGCCATCTGCGAACATTACAGATAATGCTGGGACAACTTCAAGGCTTTTTATCCAAGGGGGTACAGGGAATGTGGGGATAGGGACTAATACACCATCAGCAAATGCTTTAGAGATTAAGTCTTCGCATGACAGCCAATTACGTTTGACAACCGATTCGTCTGGTTGGCCATGGAATTATATAGAATTCAATAACAAAACAAGTAGAATGGCTTGGATGGGTACATATAATGGTTTTACCAATATTTTTAGTGTAAACGGGCAATTAAACTTAGATACTTCAAATGGCAACGTCGGCATAGGGACAACAGACCCTCAACCAAGTGTCGCTGGTCGCAAAACAGTTTATCTTTATCAAAATGGTTCGGGAACTGAATATATTGCAGATGATGGTACGGTAAAGGCGAAGTATTTTACTAATACAACGGTTGCTGGGATAGCAACTATCTCCAATAGTCCAGTTACCATAAGTGTTAATTCATCCGAGAAATTGAGGGTTGACACTACAGGCAATGTGGGAATAGGGACAACAAGCCCAGTTCAGAAGATGACAGTATCTGGAACCGATAACGCAATTCTTCAGATTTCATCAGATGGCGCTAACCGTGCGCACTCTGGCTCTCTGGATTTGGTAGAAAGCAGTGCATATACCTTTGGAGCCGCTAACGGATATGGTTGGAGGATTCTAAACGAAGGTTCTGCTAACAAATTCGTAATACAATCTGGCAATCAGACAACAGTAACAGACAGATTAACAATTGAAAGAGATACCGGCAATGTCGGTGTTGGGACTACCTCTCCTACCGGCCGTCTCCATTCTTATATCTCAAATGCTGCAGTTACAGCTTCCCAATACACAGGTTACTTCGAAAACTTAGCGACTAATACAACCACTGATGGTATTAACAAATATGGCATGTATATCACTTCCACCGGTGATTTTTCCGGTTCTACCGGTACGGCAACCAATAACTATGGGTTGTATGTGAATACTCCAAGTGGTGCTGACAATAACTATTCAATATACTCAGCCGGTGGCTCGAATTATTTTACTGGCGAAGTGCAGACAGGAAACTTGCTTGTTGAGAAAAAGGTTACTTTTACTCCAACAACAGTAGGCTGGTATCGGATAGTTGACACGACGTCTCAAGGCTTAGCAATGGCAGCAGGAACAATAAAAATTACCGGACCATATGACAATCGCATCACCGACATAGAGATGCAATATGATATCGGGGGTTACGGTACGGGGGGCTCGATACAAGAAACTAGGTATTCTAGTTATAATCAAGGGGTAGTAAGCCAGGCTAGAATAAGCAGTGATGGCGGGGCAGCTTGCTATCTCGACATATATATTTCCTCTGCGACAACTCCCGGCTCAGTAACAGTATATGGGTATGGCCCAAACCAACCTGCTTTTGTCTCCTCGCCAGTAGTTGGTGCTACGGTTGGGTCGACAAATGCGAATACTCTTACTCTAGGACATGGATTACGTACTACCTTTGGACTATCTGTTCCAACTATCACGACCACGGGTACAAACGATTTAAGTAATGTAACGATCGACACAGCAACTGCTAATTGGCGCAAGATAATTTTCAATGGTTATAATGGGCGCATAATGGCTAATGGCACAACTGATTATCAAGATTATCTATGGGGGGGCGGCTTCCGGTTCCAAAGTACAGAGGCGAAAACAGCTGACTTCAAGCTTATAGACGTTATTAATCAAGCGACAAATACCACGACAGACGGGATAAACAAGTACGGTATGTATATAACCTCGACCGGATCATTCACGGGCTCTACGGGCACGGCGACCAACAACTATGGTCTCTATGTTGCCGCTCCGTCCGGTGCGGATAATAATTATGCAGCCATGCTTAACGGAACCCTGGCAATGTCTGGTGGTAATTTAAATATGGATGCTTCGTCGGTTTACTCCATTAATATGTCGAATTCTGGTACTGTTAAAACCTTCTTAGGCCAAGCCTTTGATGCGGGTGACTGGATTGCCGGTTCAGCCGCAGGTGACTTTAATATTCGTAATCAGGGGGGGAACATACTTCTCTCTGCTGATAGCGGCACAACCGCACATATGAAGATTGCCTCAAACGGAACGATTACAGTCAGTGGAACGATTGTCGGAAATGGTGTGCATACCACTGCCTCGACGATGGTCGGAGGCTTGAATGCCGATTATCTGGATGGTTATGATGCCTCTGCCTTTGGCGATGCTACCGCAGCCAATCAAACGACAATATTAAGTCGTATAGGTACAAATAGCGACGCTGCTAGTATGAGCGATACATTATTTGCCGGCCAGCAGTATATTTGGGATAACCGGACTAGTTTTGGGAAAACATATAACCTCTACAAAAGCGATGGCACCACTCTTCTAGGGCCATTTATCGGTTACGCCGGAGAAAACTCCACTTGTGAATATGCACAGTACAGAGACGCTAGCAATATACCGCAACAAATGTCAGCTTCTGATTGCGTGTACAAAGCACAATGGAGCATATACTTTACAAACAGTGACTGCACCGGTACAGCATATATGGGAGGTGCCTCACGTTATACTACCAACTCATTTTTACCCGGACAGCATTGGTACAGCGATACTGGAGTTCATACCGTTACACCCAGCTCCGCGCTGTACTCATATAATAGTTCTTGTGGAGCATATTCTAGTGGTGCAGGTTCATTTTATCACGCCTTTCTAGCAACTCCTCCTTACCGACTTAAACTCGAATAAAACAGCAATAAGTGCTAATAATGTCTTGTCTAACGATCAACCCAACAAATTCAATAAACAATAAGCATGAATAACATTATAAAACCCCCAAATCAACCTATGGCTACTAATGCCACAAAGCAACCTGCTAATATTTGGCGACTGTTGTTTTTTGTTACTATTACTTTGGTTATTTTAGCATTTGGGGGTTATTATCTGTCAAAAACTAAACCGGTGGCTAATTTAATTAATAAAACGAAAACTACAGTCCAGGGTTGGGTAAATCCTAATAAAGTACCCAAAAGCTCCGTAAAATTCAACACCCAAGAATACCACAACCCTCAAAAGCTAAACCTCAGGGGTTTAAACCTAGTCTTTTTCTCTGACCAGTACGCAAATTGGGATGAATTTAATAATGACAGCGACGCCCTGATAACTCAGCTCAAAACCATCGAACCCTGGAAATCATATAATTCATATAATATTTACAAGATAAAACCAGAAAAAACCGGCATTTGTTATGTCAAAGTTCAAGACGAGCGCAAACCAGCTTTACGTTGTAATCCGACCGATACCAATGATTACTTGGCAAACATGCCTCTGGAAAAGTTTAAATTGATCGTTCTTTCAAGACAGGAATTCCAATCTTGGGCCAATATTTCTCGTTATGAAAATACAGGAATTTTTTTCAGTGCACCAAAAGTTTTGAAGGATAAAAGCGAGCAAAAAGTCAATGCACTTCTCTTGGCACATCTTTTAGGTCATGGATTTGGTCTAAAGGATGAGGAGATTTATGTGATAGCCAAGGCTGGAGGTGCTCCTCATACTCCGGATGGCCCTAACTGCGCACCAGATGTGGCAACCGCCAAAGAGTGGTGGGGTGATTTAGCCGCCAAATACCCAGAAGTTGTAGGCAATTTTAAAGGCTGTGCTGGCAACAAAGATTACATTAAGCCCACCGAATCATCGATTATGAACCTTAATACCGGTAACGCAGTCATGTATAGCTACGGCCCAGTATCAGAAGAATATCTAAAAAAAGTACTTAACTACTGTTATTCAGATAAAAGTATCAAATATAGTGATGATAAAACTTTTTTTGATAGATACCCGGAGTACCAAGCCTGTGTCAAATAAAACAAAACACTTGATTGCACAAGTGCACAAGGTGAGACCCTGTGCAAAGGATTAAAAGCAAACCGATTTATATAGTTTAAACAAAAATAAAAATAGCAAAAAGACCCGGAGGGACATGCAGGGTCTTTTTGCACTATATACAGATGAACCTTTCTATCTTATTACTGGCCACTATTTATTGCGGGGACAATCTCGGTATTAATTTACAGTGTGCTGGCGAGAAAGGATTTTTCTTCCCGAACTCTTAACCCTAACTACTTAATAAATATGCTATCGTATTTTTATTAAGTAATATTTAGGATTAATATAGCGAGCGATTGTGGATTATAATTGATAATATTTTTTTAATTTAGATTCTTCCTCGATATCTGTGGCCGTCAATATTTTCACATATGGACGAATCTCATATACTGACCTGATCATTTCTATCTCATTTTCACATGGGTATGGATGTAAATAAACACTTTTTTGAATCTGCTTGAAGCCAAGTTCATCTAATTTATTTTTTAAAACATGCCTTGCTATTTTGTGTTTTTCTGGAATGTCAAAAATAACAATACGCCATTTTTTATCCCACTTTTTTGGTTTCGAAATCGTCATTTCATCTATGTTGTATTTCAAGGCCTTATCTCTACCCTTTTTCTTGAGGGTTAGTGTTACGCTTGATTTATCACTTGAAAGCCCTACTAGCTCATTCTTTTCCATGTAGCGAAGGGTATCTTTCAATTTTGGTTTGTTGTATTTGCCGTTATTCATAAAGGGTTTTAATAATGCGGGAGCGGCGCCTGGAGCCACAAAAACGATTGTTAACATCCCACCAACTTTCAAGGTCTCTAATAAAATGTTTCTACAATTATTTCTTTGATAGGATTTCATAACTAAATTATAAAATACTAAATAAAAATACGATAGCATATTTATTAAGTATTTTTTTGGGATGGGATGGAAGCGAAAGGGATGGATGAATGTTATAATATTAGGACTATGCAAAAGCTAGCCTCGGAATTAAAAACGAATAAAGTTATTTTGCGGCACGAGGGAGCCCTGGTTGGGACAATCCATGATTTGGTTATCAATCCTGATGATGGCAAATTTTTGGGCTTTATAATCAAGGAGGGGTTCGGCAAAGGAAAGTTAAAAACTTTAGCCGAGAAAGATATTTTAGGTTTCAATGATCAATTTATTTTGATCGCAAGCTACGACACTTTAGGAGAAATTGATGAAATTATTCGAATAAAAAGCGTTTTAGACCAAAAAATTCCAATAATTAAAAACAAAGTTTATACACTAAGTGGTCTGTATCTTGGTAAAGTTACTGACTTTACTGTTGATTTTACCTCTGCTAAGCTCTCCAGGCTCTATGTTGACTCGAAATCACTTAAAAACATTACCAAGGATTTACTGATTGATAGCAAGTGCATAGTGACAATCAAGAAGGATAGGATTACTGTCGATGACAGCTGTGTCAAAGAAAAAAATAAGGCAACAGTTGATCTGAGATCGACAGAAAGAGGTTCAGCCTGTTAGCCTTCTTCTTATCACTATTCAATTATTTACTAATACTTAGTTAACTGCCTAATTGACAAACTGTCCTATTTTTGCTACTATTACAGGACAAATTGATAATTAATTTAATCTTATCGCTCTATATCCCCCAATGAGAAATTGGGGTCGCCAAAACAAGCGATCCGCGAGAAAGGAGTTTTTTTATGCTCAAAAGCTATGAATTACTGTATATCGTCCACCCAGACCTAGAAGGAACTATTGAAAAAGTGATGGATAAAGTCGCTGGCTTTATCATAAAAGCAGATGGTAAGATTTTATCTCAAGAAGATTGGGGCAAGAGAAAATTAGCCTACAAAATCTCAAAAAACGACTTTGGGGTTTATGTTTTAGTAATCTTTTCAGTCGAATCGATCAAACTTAAAGAAGTTGAACGAAATATGCGGCTAAGTGAAGAAATCATGCGCTCAATGATAGTAACATTGCCTGAAGAAAAAGAAACGAAGAAACCGGTAAAACCGAGAACAACAGTAACAGAAGTTGATGACAAAAGGGTCGAAAAGGTAGAGAAAGTTGCAATTTCGGAGTCGGAAATTATTGATGTAGAAAAAGTCGAAAAGCCAGTCAAGAAGGCTATAAAGATTACCAAAAAAGAGACAAAAGAAAAAGGAATAAAACTTCCTGCAGCTAAAGACAGGATAGAGCTTGCTAAAAAGTCAGTCAAAAAGATCGAAAAACCAAAGAAAGAAGCCAAGCCAGAAGACGAAAAAGCTAGGTTAAAGAAACTAGACGAGAAACTTGAGGAATTACTAAAATAGTTAAAGTTCATAAAGTTATTAAGTTAAAAGTATCTGTAAAAATTTAATAATAACGGTAGAATATAAATAAAATAAGAATTTATCCTTCTAACGAAGTGAGAAGTTTGACCAAAGTTCTCACTTGCGTTCGAACAGTAAACAAGGAGAGATTATGAAAAGTGTAAATATGGTTATTTTGATGGGTAATATGACTCGTGATGCTGAACTTCGTTATACACCAAACGGTAAAGCAGTTGCCTCATTTGGATTGGCAGTAAACCGATTTTTCAAAGATGCCAGTGGCGAGAGACAAAACGCCGTGGATTTTTTTGATATTGTTGCTTGGGCCAAATTAGCGGAAATTATTAGCCAATATGGCAAAAAAGGTCAAGGAGTTCATGTTATGGGGAGATTACAGAATCGTTCTTGGGAAGCTCAGGACGGTTCAAAAAGGAATAAGACCGAGGTGATAGCTTCAGATATTTCCTTGATCGGCGCAAAAGGTGATCACACAGAAGTTCCAGCTAGCCCCACCGAAGGAGTCGATGAACCAGCACCGGAAGAGGCCCCAACCAAAGAAGAAGAAATTAGTATAGATGATATTCCATTTTAAAACAGTTAAATAGTAACTAGTTAACTAGAAACATTAAACTATAAACTATTGTGACGACCCCGACGTAAAGGTCGGGACAGGAAGGAGATACATGGCATACCAAAGACAGCCACAGCCACAATTTATTAGCAAGAAAACTTGTCGTTTTTGTGAACAAAGAATTGAAGAAATTGACTACAAAGATGTAAAAATGCTTCAAAAGTACGTCAACAGTATCGGCAAGATAGACCAGAGGAAGAGAAGCGGAAACTGCCCTAAACATCAACGCTCGGTATCACTGGCGATCAAACGTGCTCGAATTATGGCCTTGTTACCATTTGTGAATAGATAAGACAGTTAACTGGTAAATAGTAGCTAGTTAAATAGTTGTGGCTAAATTCGCGAAAACTATAAACAATTAAACTAATAACTATCAACTCTTTTCTGAAAGAAAAACTATGTATTCAATAAATGATCTAAAAACAGGTACAACTTTTGAACATGGGGGAAATCCCTTCATTGTTCTAGATTATCAACATTCTAAAATGGGTCGTGGTGGTGCAGTTTTGCGCACTAAATTAAAAAACTTAGTAACTGGAGCTGTTGTACAGCAAACTTTTCAAAGCAGCGACAAATTTGAAGAAATACGAATCGAGAGACGGAAAGTGCAATACCTATACAATGATAGCGGTCGCTACTATTTTATGGACCAGGAAGACTATACCCAGTTTGATATGTCAAAAGGGGATCTGGATTCAGCAAACAATTTTCTAAAGGACGGCGAAATCGTCCAATTTCAATATTATAAGGGCAAACCGATCAATATTGACCTTCCGGTGAAAATGACCTTCGAAGTCACTGAGGCCAGTGAGGGTTTGAAGGGTGATACGGTCTCTGCCGCGACCAAGCAGGTAAAGATTGAAACGGGTCTTATGGTTAACGTCCCATTATTTGTCAAACAGGGCGACAAAATCAGAGTAGATACCCGAACCGGTGCTTATGTAGAGAGGGCTTAAAGCTTGTAGTTATTTGCTAGTTGTCCATGATAAAGGACAACAAAAATCGGTTTTAGGCAGTTTTATCCTAGCCGTGTTTTTAATTACGTACTTGACAAATTAAATATATATGATATAAATAACGAGCAAAGAAATCGTTTGTCCATTGAAAAGAGGTGGAGGGAAAATGTCTCGGAAAGTCATCATCGTGTTTGTGCTGGCATTTGTTGTGCTGGCGCTCGCCATGACTTGTGGGGTTAGCTTCGCAAGTCAAAAAGCAGCCAAGGCCTCATCTGCCTTGGACACGGCAAATGCGGCTCAACTCCAGAACGGCCCAATCAAGTGGGTCGTGATCAAAAAAACACCGAAGGCGACCTTCGACACAGAGTACGCGAAGGTCAAAAAGTTAGGGTACACGCGCAAGAGCTGGGATACTGCCCGAGTAGCAATGAACACCTGGTTCAAGAAGTCGAAGAAGGGTCAGGGCTGGATTCTCCCCAACACCAAAGAAAAGGCCTTGACAGATCCTGCTGGCCTGGTCGTTCCGACCGAGAAGACGCCATACGAGATCA
>JAQUMB010000019.1 GCA_028718325.1 Patescibacteria group bacterium | reverse complement strand
TTCTCAAAGTATCCTAAACTACATTCATTCTACTTTGAAAACAGACAACAACAAGTGCCCCTTCGGGTAAGTCTGCTTTTCAAAGGTTCATTCATTTGTTTATTCTCTTTTCGAACTGATTGTCGGAGGCTAATAGCCAAAAGCTAATAGCCTTTTCAACCATGAATAATCTTGAATTATGGCTATAATTTGGTATTATAACCTCAATCGAAAACTTCGGATAATGTTTAGATAGTACATCAGAGACAGGTTGGGAGATGAAATGAGAATCGTTGAAGGTGAGGGACCTCGGTTCAATCGTCACGATCGGAAAAGGGGAATGGGGCCCAAAAAGCCGATTTGCCCCAACTGCAAGCAGAGACTGTGGTTGAACAACTCAGTTTCTCTGACGATAGAGGAAATGGAGGATCTAGACATTTCGTTTGTGGATGGCAGACTCCCTATCTTCTGTCGAACCTGTGACGCAGAAGTCAGTAAAGTAGTCTATGATCTCATCGATGAGCTTCTCGCACAAGGAGATCGAGTCTACGACTGGTTTAAGGCGGGGCAGCCGTCACTGCACGTTCATCCAAGTCAGATCGACATCATCTGTCGATAGAATATTAGGAGGTCTCAAAATGGGGTGGTGATGCGTAAGCATTACCACCCCTCATTCCTTATAATCTACTTTCCCAATAAAAGCTTTTTAATCTTTCAAAAAAATATCAGTCAAATTATAATATATATGACCGAAGGAAGAATCTAGCGAAAGGTGCAAACCCGGATGGCTAGATGCAAAGGTAGCATAGAAACACTTAGGCTTGTCGAAGTTATGCAGCAATATCTAGAGGAAATAGCAAAGGCCTGGCTCAAAGAGGGCAAAATAAGTAAGGCATATATACCGACTATTGTGTGTGAGGCATCTCGTCTGCTGCACGTTCGTTTCGATGAGAGTGATCTGGAAACGGAGATCACGGCCGTATTTTTTCTGAAAGACGGAGCAAGATGTAACGCACAAGACAAGCAGTTTCGCAAGTCCGTGGGGCTCAAAGGCAGGATCACCCCGGAAAAAATCAAAAAGGCCCTGGTGGAGATCATTAAACTGCCACAGTTCTATGAATATCATCAAGATATGATCAGGTACGCCGGAAGAAACCAGGAAGCATTTGAATAGACCCAGCAAGGGAAAAGTGAAAACCCGAGCTGGGTTTTCACTTTGTTTTGTTATAATACTAATATGAAAATAAACGTTAAAGTTATTCCTAATTCCAGCCAAGAGAAAATCGAGTTTATCGAGTCAGAAAACATTTACAAAGTCTGGACCCACGCAAAGGCAATAGATAATGAAGCGAACAAAAATGTTACTCAACTTCTTGCTAAATTCTTTAACGTCTCAAAGGCTCAAGTTAAGTTAATATGGGGTCAAAATGCAAGAAATAAAACATTTGAAATTAATAAATGATTTTGTCTACTTGTATAAAAATAGTTCAAAAACTATAATTTTATTATGAATGAAAACTATCTTACAATAAAAAATGCTAGTAATTGGGCATCTTCTTTGTTCAATAAGGATATAACTACTTCTAATATATCTTACCTTGTGCAATATGGAAAAATTGGGAGGCATATTAAGGATGGTGTCGTTTGTGTTAGCACTAGTGAACTGCACAATTATTATAATTTTTTCAAAAGAAGAGAAGCTGAGTGGAAACAAAAGCTTGGTAATGACTTGAATTGGAAACTGTCATTTGACACATATAAAGAAAAAGACACAACAAAGCATGTGCATAGACTTCACCCATACAAAGGGAAGTTTATCCCTCAGTTAGTGGAATATTTTCTTGATAACCATACAGATGAGTTTAAGAAAAATGTTTATTTTAAGAAGGGGGATATTGTCCTAGATCCGTTCCTAGGGTCAGGGACTACCATGGTTCAAGCAAATGAACTTGGGATTCATTCAATAGGAATTGATATATCTAGCTTTAATTGTATGATTTCCGGAGCAAAATTAACATCATATGATATGGATGGGTTGAAAGATGAAGTAAAAAACATTTTAAACAAAATTAATGGATATGAGATTGATTCCAAAATAGCATCATTTGAGAAAGCCTTAGTAGACGAACTTTATAGTTTTAACCTTAAATATTTTCCTACTCCTGAATTTAAACAAAAGGTAGATTCAAAAGAGTTAGATGAGAAAACATTTGCGGAGGAAAAAGAATTAGAGTTTTTAAAAATATATGACGGCTTACTTTTAAAACACCACGTAACCTTAAAGGATGAAGTCAGTAGAAATAACAGCTTTTTGGATAAGTGGTATTCTGATAATATCCTTGAAGAAATTCAATTTGTATTTAATTTGATTAAAAATATAAAAAATCCAACAAATAAAAAAATACTAGCAATTATTTTAAGTAGAACAATAAGATCATGTCGTGCGACTACTCATTCTGACCTTGCCACCCTAAAAGAACCACAATTTACTACATATTATTGTCATAAACATAAAAAAATATGTAAACCACTTTTTTCAATTAAAAAAATGTTTTCAAGGTATGCTCTTGATACTATAAAGCGACTAGACGAGTTTAAAAAATTGAGAAGCGACGGTAAGCTTTCGGTAATCTCAGCAGACTCAAGAACGGTTAATATTGAAAGCCAGGTAGAAGAGCGGGACAAGGAATTTTACAAATTATTAAAAAAGAAAAAAATTAAAGGTATTTTTACATCACCTCCGTATGTTGGCCAAATTGATTACCATGAACAACATGCATATGCATATGATCTTTTTGGATTTGAAAGAAAAGATGATTTAGAAATTGGGCCTTTATATAAAGGACAAGGAGTCGAAGCAAAAAAAAGCTATGTTGGTGGTATCTCGGATGTTCTAAGTAATTGTAAAAAATATCTGGTAAAAAACTATGATGTCTTTTTGGTGGCTAATGATAAATATGATTTATACCCAAAGATTGCAGAAAAATCAGGGATGAAAATAGTAAATCAATTCAAAAGGCCAGTGCTAAACAGAACTGAAAGAGATAAAAATCCTTATTCTGAAACGATTTTTCATTTGAAAGAGAAATAATAAGTGTTATACTCAGCTTAATGGCACTAACGAGTAAACAAAAAGAAGAAATAACTCGACTCCTAGAAAAGAAAATAAAGGAAAAACTTACCAAATATTCAAGAGAGTCTGTTTCGATGCCTTTTTTATCAAGGCTGATGCAAGATGATGAAAAGGTTGCAGCTTATTCATTTATTCATTCCTTGGCAACAACTCTGGGGATGTCTATATATGAAGATGTTTCTGTTATTATTACTAAAAATTTTGTTAAGGAATGCTCAAGGAATTATGATATTGGAGGAGCTATCTCTAGTGAGCAGAAAAGCAAAATAAATGAAATTATACGAAAACTTAGAAATGGAGATAGAGTAGCTTGTTTCCAAGATGAGGCGAAAGAAGTTTTAGTCGTTTCTTCAGATAATGGGAAAAATCAGAAAGAAGGTAGGATTGCTGACTTTTATATGCTAAAAGAGGATACTGAGCATTATTTTGAGATAAAAACAGTAAAACCCAATATTGATGTTTTTACTGCATCAAAAACAAAACTTTTAGAATGGGTCGCCAGAAGAGGGAAACCGATTAAAGCCTTTTTGGCATTTCCTTATAATCCATATTATCCTTTACCTTACAGTCGTTTTACTGAGCAGGGAGTAATGGAGAGAGGACAAGATTTTTTAGTAGGGGAAGAATATTGGGATTTGTTGGGCGGAAAGGGAACGTATTCAGACCTTTTAGAGTTATTTGATAATGTTGGCAAAAAATATAAAGATGAGATAAAAAACAAGATTGAGAAAGTAGCAACAGAAAAAATAAAATAATTATATCTACTTGTTTTGTCCGCGTAAAAAGCTAAAAAGAAAACAACAGAGGGTACTAACATAAAAACCACAGAAGTGGTTATTATATACTGAAGGTAAATAATATGAAGATAGAAGAACTCAAAATTAATGGCTATCGAAACTTTGATAGTTTTGTAATCGATAATCTTCAACCTAAGGGGCCAGTAATACTAGCTGGCCAAAACGGAACAGGAAAGTCTACAATTTTGGAGATTACAAATTTTTTATTAAATATTCTTGATATAAATCAATTAAATAAAGACATCGCTCAAGGTATAACATCAAGCCATGCAATTTGGGAAATAACAATCTCGATTTCTAATGACGAATTGAATTATCTGTGTAAAAGAATTAAAATTTTAGATTCCCTAAGGTTTCAAAATGAAAATAGCGTGCTTGAAGATTTAATGACTGTAATCTTTAAAAAAGGAAAACGTTACTACATAACAAGAAGAGTAGAAATACAACCAGACAACACCCCGCCAAATTATGAGCCAGTGAAGAATGATTGGTATTTATCAATGAACAACAATAATGTCCCTAGACCAAGGTCTATGGAGCTGGCAATGCAAAATAGATTATTTTGTGGTTATTATAAATCCTTAGAAAATGTTGATTTAGGTGGTATGAACGCTTTTAACCCACAACAAAACGATTTGGGACAAATAATAAACTCTCAGGATGATATAAAAAACAGAAGTGCGAGGACATCAGTGAATATTGGTGTAATTTTAAATTATTTAGCAAGTAAAGCGGTTTGGAATCAGATAAAAGAGTTAAATCTTGATCTAGCAGAACTCAAAAATACTCTTAACGACATTAATAAGCTAATTAATCCTTTAGAAATTTTCTATGACGAGACTTTGGTAAAAGAAAATGGAGAATTTAATTTTACCCTGAAAAACCTTAAAAGCAATAAAACGTATCCTCTATCGTTTGCAAGCTCAGGGGAAAAACAAATGATTGGTCTTGTGGGAACACTTAAGCATTGGAAGGGTTCTAGAATAAAACCAGTATTATTATTTGATGAACCGGATTTAAATCTTCACCCTGATTATGTTAATAGATTTAGTGAATTTACGGCTAGTTTATTGAAGGATGAAAAATGTGGATTTACCTGCATGGTAGCTACTCATTCGCCGGATTTAATTTATTGGAATCCAAACAATGTATATCAAATAAGTCCTGATTCAAGAAATTTGCAAAAAATTGACAACTTAACAAAAAGGGTGGACTTGCTTAAATCACTTGGTAAGGGTTTTAATTTGTCTTACCTAATAAAAAAAGTTATTTTTGTAGAGGGGGTAGACCACAGTAATAACAGAGTAGAGGATGTTGAAATATATCAGAAGCTGGTAGATAAAGAAAAATCAGAAGTTGTATTTATTCCAGCAGGGATAAAATCTTCAAGAAGTGGAAATAAATCTGGGGCGATAAGCAACCAATCTATTGTAGAAGACATAGTCAACCGTTTGCAAACAACTGAAGATTTAAACATATATGCATTGGTTGATAGCGATAATGAGAAGACAAATAAAGCAAAAATAATTTATACTCCATTTAATTGCGTAGAAAATCTTTTTCTTTTTGATGCCAAAATAATCGAAGAAGTTTTAAAAGAAAAATATAATATCTCGGAGGATATAAATGAGAAGATTAAAGAAATAGACCCGAACTTTAATGGAGATAAGGGAAAAAGCGATGGGAAACAAATTATAAAAAAATTATATAACGAATTAATTAAAAATAATCATGATGTATTCAAGGAAAATGGAAGTTTTAAAGGATTCCAGCTATTAATATTAGATAGACTCAATATTAATAAATTTCCAAAAATTGTTAAGGATTTTTTAATGTCGCTAAGAACTTGATCACATCAACTAAATAAATCATTGCTCGTTTAGAGAACAAGTTCTATTTTTTCGGAAAATTAAATATAATATTTTGTAGAGACAAAAATAAAAAAGCCCTGGTATAAAGCTCGGGCAGGGAGGGAAAACAAAAATGGAGCTAACGCTACTTATCGCTGGGTTTGGAGGAGGAGTCATCAGGGGACTGGTGGGCTATCTCAAATATCAATTTGCATACAAAAGTGTCCCGTTCAAATGGCAATATTTTCTCATGATGACACTACTATCTGGCGTTATCGGTCTGGCAGCCGGTTGGCTGGTTGGTGGGATTCTCAATGATGCAACCAAAGTCAATGTATTCTATACATTCCTAGCTGGCTATGCCGGCGGTGATTTCATCGAAAATGCCTACAAGATTATTTTCAAAAAAGAATCTATCTTCAAGTTACCGATACCTGCTAAGGCAAAATAGTCTTTACAAAACCTAATATATATTATATAATCAATCGCAACTGAAATGGAAACTCTAGATCAGGGGGGGTAGATGTCTCTTATTCTCAGTGGCGAAGGTGATCATAGCTGCAGCAGTTTCATGCAGATCTGTGTCGAGTCGTTGATGACCATCTGGTTTGTTCGCTTCGGTATCCCGATGAACCAATTCGAGATGACGATGCTTCAGATTCTGGAGCAAACCAAGGACGTCGCAAATGGCGAGGTCGCACAGACGGAAGCTCCGATGTTTGACCCAGTCTCTCTGGGCATGGAGCTCGCAGACGATACAAAGGTTGCGGAAGAAGCTGGTCTTTTCGATGGTTCTCCTGTAACGGTGGAGAAGCTTGTTGCCGTAGGCACCAAGTTCATCGAAGATGGCCTCGTCGTCTCCCATATCGCCAAGATGGTCGAGGAGATCATCGCAGACGACTGAAAAGTCGCCTCAGCCAACAAGCCCAGTTTGAGCGAAAGCCCAACTGGGCTTTCGCATTTGGTTATAAAAAAGTAATACTATAAAAGAAGAAGGGCAGGTGCGCATTTGCGCACCTGCCCCCGTTTGAAATTACTTGTTAGTCGTCTTGTCCTGTCTCATCTGGGATGAATCCCAGAATGACATTCCGACAAACCTCAGTTTCGAGGCCCAAACCGTTCATGACTGCATACTCAGCAGTCCAAACGATGATTTGGGCCAACCCAACGAGATGTTCGATAGTCCGAGTACTTAATGTAAAGGTGCCTGGCTCCTTCGCCTTGTCAGTATCATAGAACGGATAGTCAGCATCGCTGACTTCTTCGTTCGGATCTTCTTTCTCCGTTGGGTCGTAGTCATCCAGTGGCGGTTGATCATCTGTCGACTCGGTTACTTCTGGAGATTGCTCATGATCCTCATCAGCAGGATTTTCTCCTTCGGTCCCCGAATCGCAGCCAGCTGCATTTTCAGCTGGCAAAGAGTCGAGTTGGGATTCGGGAAGAGAGGGGAGCATACTCTGAATCGTTTCCAGATCGGGTTCAAGAACATAGTAGGCTCCTGTCTTCTGATTATATTTGGTGATAGTCTCGGTCTTCTGCAGGACCCTCATAACCGCAACCGGGTTGGTCTGGCACCTTTCGGCGATCCACAGGGGAGTCATCTCTGACTCATCCTGCCCTCGCCATTTCTGGATCCAGCCATGCCTGCTGTTAATAAGTTTGATCGCTTGCCCCATATTTAGCTGGTAATTGACGTTTCCTCCATATGTTCTGTCGGTCTGAAAATCATCGGGGTGAAAACTACGTTCTCGGTAAAGATAGATCTTGTCGATCGTGTAACCGAAGGCATTGAAGAAACGGGCGGCTTCTTCCAGAGTCATCAGATAATCAGGATCGTCGAGATCTGGAAGGGTGAATCTTGACTTTTTATCCTTTTGGCTTTTTGCCATGGCTTTGTCCTCTCACGGATTTTCAACGAGCGAATTTTTACACCCATCCTCTTTGGGATAGGTGAAATGACTGATGGTTATAGTACCATAAAATGACTTATAGTCAAGATAGTTGTATAGAAAAGAGAAGGGGTAGGACACATATGTATGTGTCCTACCCTATTTTTGGCCCTAAAGGTGAAGGTTGGTCGATTTGAAAGCGATCTCGTCCATCAAGGCTCTTTCGGCGATCTCGGCATCAACCATTTCCCGGTAGGTGTTCGAAGGTAGGGTGGGTTTGCTCGGGTTGTCTTTCGAAGGTTTGAGAGTGCCTTGTTTCAGTTCCTCGATCTTTTCAGCCAGTTTGGCTGATAAGAAAAGGATACCGATCAGGACGATCAGGCCGCAGATGATCAGAAACGGATTGTTGCCGCGAATGCCGGTAATAACGACATGAATACCGGCCAGCATGCTGGAAGTAATGATGATAAGGCCGATGATCTTTGAACCGTTACTCATTTGACCCCCCCGTTAGTCGTGAGGTGCATTGATTGCTCAAGTGGGGTGAATGATAGCACAACTGTACCTCTAGAACAAGATATTCTATGAGGTTTATCAAATAAATCTTGTCTACTGGAATGGTCCTATATATATTCTCTACAATAGAACTATGTATGAAGAAATAGGAGAGAAAATCAAAGTTCGAGCTGATTTTGATGGCGGACTGATTACCCCTCGTGTTATCAAATGGCAAGGGAGGACTATCTTGATCGAAAAGGTTAATCTGGTCTCACAGGAGAGGGAAGGAAAATCAATGAATTACTATTTTGCCGTAGAGACGAACAAGGGGAATATTCTAAAGTTGAAATATAATAATGAAAAACTGATCTGGGTTATAGAGGAATTATGGATAGAATAGAAAAAGCCCCACCCCCCCCCGAAGGGGGCAGGGCTCGTGTACACATCAGCCGGAGGCTACGAGTTGATGAACCATCTCGTCCTCTGGAATCTGAGAAAGTTATCTCTTTTCTGCCGGACCCTCGGCAACCAGTAGAGCCTTTGCCGAATCAGCCAAACTGTGCCGATCACACCGATTAAATAGCAGACGTACGTCCAGAAGTGGGCACCGGCCTGGTTGGCTCTTTCGGCTGATCTCCAAGCGTCGCCGAAGAGCCAGAACGAGAACCATCCGAAGAAACCGATCCATGCGGAGAATGCTGTGATGTTCAGTCGATCACTCCAGCGATCGAGCCGCCACCAGTAACGCCAGACGAGGATGGTCAGATAGCCACCGCAGACGATGAGAAAGATGAAAGTTGGAAGGTACGCGAGCATTTTGACTCCTTTGACGGATTTACGCTCATTGCAGCTTATAATACAATAAAAGGTGGAAAAAGTCAATGTTTTTATTATTGTTTTTGATTTTAGTAAGAAGCAGTTCTCGTCGTACCTCCTCGAACAATAAACTATAGTCTTCGAACCCTTCCATTGTCATTCCCGTCAATTCGACTTTGAGGTCTTGCGAACTCATCGCTCAGACTTGAAGAGTGAATGTGGGAATCCAGTCAGGATAAATCCCGGACGGGATCCCGTAGGGACTCTGTGAGAAGTTCTCGCCAAAGTTTATCCCGAGTGAAATCGAGGGACTCGAACAATAAGCTAGGAATTAGGTAAATATGACAAGAAAAATTCTCCACATCGACATGAATTCTTACTTTGCGACCGTCGAACAGCAAGCCAATCCTTTGCTTCGAGGCCGGCCAATTGCTGTCCTTGGGAGTAAGGCCAAAAGGACAATCATCGTTGCTTCTAGTATCGAAGCCAAAAGACTGGGAATCAAAACGGCCAGCGACCTAAATGAAGCGCTAAAGATCTGTCCCGAATTAGTTGTGGTTCACGGGGAACCTCGAAAATACGCGGACGTTACCAGAAGATTTATTTCGATCTTTGAGGAATTTACTGACAAAGTTGAGATTTTCTCGATCGATGAGGCTTTTCTCGACGTCACCAAAACAGCAAACCTTTTCGGTGGTCCGGAAAAAATCGCAAGCAAGATAAAAAGAAAAATCCGAGACGAGATAGGTTCCTGGTTGTCATGTTCGATCGGCATTGGCCCAAACAAATTCTTGGCCAAAACAGGGAGTGATTTGGAAAAACCTGACGGGCTAGTCATCATAAATGAAAATAATAAAGATAACATCTTACAAAATTTACCACTCGAGAGATTTTGTGGCATAGGTCGGGCTATTTCCAGACGCCTAAGCTTGCTAGATGTCTATACCACAAGTGACCTTCGAAAGTGCCCGATAGCGTGTCTAAAGGAAGAATTTGGCGTTATTTCTGCCTGGAAACTAAAACAGATAGCCTACGGTTTAGACATTTCGCCGGTAATTTCTTGGCGAGAGCAAAAACTAGCCAAATCGTTCAGCTGCTCCAGAACGATGAATAGGGATATTACTAGTCGTGATGAGATCAAAAAGCAGCTTCTTTTTCTCTTTGAGAAAGTGGCCAAAAAACTGCGTGATGATAATTATTGGGCCAAAGAAGCCGGTTTTTGGTTCAGGTTCAAAGACTTTTCCGGCCACGGCAAAGTCTTTCGGCTGGGAAGCTGGTGTTGTAATGGCTTAGAATTCTACGGCTTGTCCTTGAAACAGTTAAGCCAGATACATTTACACCAGCCCGTCCGAGCGATTGGGGTCTTTGCCGGACGGGTTCAGCTGTCAGTCAACGTCCCGTCTAGCTTTTTGCCAGAGGATAAGCTAAATCAGCAGATTTTAGAAACTATGGATAGTATAAACAATCGTTATGGAGAAGATGTGATTACCAGAGGGGTATTGACAGGAGTAAAGCTCAAAGAAGTTGTCTCGGGGATGGGCCGAAAGAAGTTCTAGATCATAAAAAACCGTGGTCAAATAAGGACAAAATCTGTATAATGTAGCCATGTCATTTAAGAAAGTCGATCCGAAGCTCAATCTAGCCGAAGAAGAAAAACAGATTCTTGATTTTTGGAAGAAAGAAGATATCTTCAAGAAAACCTTGGAGAAAAAATCTGATAAGGGGAACTTTGTTTTCTATGAAGGCCCACCGACAGCCAACGGTCAGCCAGGACTTCATCATGTCTTGGCCAGAGCGTTCAAGGATCTGTTTGCCCGTTATAAGACGATGCAGGGCTACCATGTCAAAAGAAAAGCCGGTTGGGATACTCATGGTTTGCCCGTCGAACTTCAGGTAGAAAAAGAATTAGGTATCTCGGGCAAACAAAAGATTGAGAATATTGTAAAAGGGGACACTTACGCCTCGATTGAAAAGTTCAACAAACTCTGTAGAGAATCTGTTTGGCAATACAAAAGCCAATGGGAAGAAATGACCGAACGGATGGGATATTGGGTCGATATGAAAGACCCATATATCACCTATGAGCCAAAATACATTGAAAGTGTTTGGAATATTATCGGGGAGATCGATAAAAAAGGTTTGTTATACAAGAGTTACAAGATAGTACCTTATTGTCCGCGGTGTGGTACAGCTCTATCTTCTCACGAAGTTGCCCAAGGCTATCAGAATATCAAAGAAGAATCGGTTTATGTAGTTTTTAAGTCTACAAAAGAAGACGTTTATTTCTTGGTTTGGACGACTACGCCCTGGACGCTTTCAGGTAACAGCGCTTTGGCTTTTGGCAAAGATGTTCGATATGTTTTGGTTGCAAAGGATAATAATCGATTTATTATAGCCAAAAGTAGACTTGATCAAGTCTTGAAGGATAATTATAAGGTTGTCAAAGAATACAGGGGCTCAGAAATAGTCAAAGAATATAGTTTATCTGATAATAAAGCAGACTATGAAGCTTTGTATACGGATGGTATGAACTTTACCGAGGCAGGGGAGAGGGCATACAAATTAATTTTGGCTGATTATGTCTCTGATGAAGATGGGACGGGGATAGTCCATATCGCCCCGGCTTTTGGTCAAGAAGATTATGAATGGGGTTATGAAAAAAATAAGATAAAAATTCTAAAAACAGTTGACGAGCAGGGAGTCGCCTTGGCCGGAGCAGGGAAGGGCAAGTTCGTCAAAGACGCTGATAGTGATGTAAAAAATGATTTGAAAGAGCGAGAACTTTTATTTAAAACAGAACAATTTAGTCATGATTACCCATTTTGTTGGCGATGCGACTCCCCTCTTTTGTACTATGCAAAAAATAGCTGGTATATTGCTACAACCAAAGTAAACAAGAATCTGTTGGCTAACAATGAAAAGATCAATTGGAACCCGAAACATCTCAAAAACGGTCGTTTTGGTAATTGGCTAGAAAACAATGTTGATTGGGCGCTTTCGCGAGATCGATATTGGGGGACACCATTGCCGATTTGGGAATGTGATGAATGCAAAAGGTATAAAATCGTGACATCACTTGACGAGATCGATAATATCGAGCCACACCGTCCGTACGTGGATAAGGTAGAATTTGACTGTACTTGTGGCGGCAAAATGAAACGCACACCAGAGGTCATCGATGTTTGGTTTGATTCTGGCTCCATGCCTTATGCTCAGTATCATTATCCATTTGAAAATAAGGAATTATTTGAACAGCAATTTCCGGCTGATTTTATCTGCGAAGCAGTCGATCAGACTCGCGGTTGGTTCTATACCCTGCTTGCTATTTCTACTTTGGTTAGTGATGAGGCAGCTTACAAAAACGTCATTTCTACCGGTCATGTTTTGGATAGTAAGGGTCAAAAAATGTCCAAATCCAAGGGGAATATAGTTGTGCCGGACGATGCCTTTGCCAAATACGGAGCAGACGTTAGATCGGAAGAGC
>JAQUMB010000018.1 GCA_028718325.1 Patescibacteria group bacterium | reverse complement strand
GTATTAATCAAAATATTAAAAACACGACCGCGACCCAAAAGAAGGCCATAAACGGTCATGATTACGAAAAACAATATAATAAATAAATCCCACGATGGGGTCATGCCCCTCCTTAAATTGAAGTACTTATTTGATTATAGAATGACAATAAGTGGTCGTCAATAGAGTGGTTTCCACTTTTGCATAGCAGAGGTGGACACAAAAAATTAAGCCAAATCTAAATAAATTATACCGACTTTCCTAGCTAACAATCTATCTATAATGTATGTAAATAATTTCAAAGTAAGTGTTATGCTGCTCGTGGTCCAACAGGACCACGAGCAGCATTGGCGCTGAGACAGAGATTACTTTTGGAACTTGATTACTTCAGCGAACTGATCTTCAAGCCCGCGATCGTGATTATCCCCCGTCAGGGGGAGTTCCATTAGCTTGAAATAACTCACCGTGAGCAAGTCCTCAAGCCTCTCGACAATATCGTTCCTGACATCGTCGAGGTCAGGGTTTCCTTCTACTCGCTTCAAGAGCGAGACCAAAAGAAAAAGCCCTCGAGAAAGATGGCCCAGCCTATCTTCGACGCCACCGAAGTGTTTCACGATGGCATCAGCCAGGTCCTTTGTTTCTGCCAAAATCTCTTCAGATTCTGTCATGGCAGTCACCTGCCTTTTGTAAGGCGCTCTCTGTCTCAGAATTTGTCTATATTAACACTTATTAACAGTTTTGTCAATAAAAACAGCTTAGGCCGCTTCATTACGGAATATGGTTCGGAAGGTTTCACCAAATTTCGAGTTCTTCGGTTCAAAACCCCTAAGGTATGTATTAAAATGTTCTCTTATCGCCTGCAATTCGTGGATTTTTCGTCTGCTTTCCTCGTTGCCTTGAAGCTGGTATTGATTTAAATATTCGTCTAATTGAATAATAATATTGCTGGCCATTCGAGTTATGACGCCTTTTTCTTCAATTTTCTCTCGTTGTTCAGTAAGTCTCGATCGAATTTGTCTTATCTTTTCCTCAGGTATATTTCCTAAGCCTTTTTTAACATTCAAAAAGTAGAAAGTATAAACTTCAAGCAGCTCAGCATCTTCATGAGTTATATGAATCAAAATTGGTATTAAATCAGAAACTGGTTTATATCCATCTTTGGTTTCACTTTTGAAAGGCACATAGTTCGCCCTAAAAGATACTCCAGTACCAGTAACAGCTTTTTTCATTCTAGAGATTTTCTCTTTTGATTCTGGACTGTTTGGAGACGCTAGCGTTGTATCAAAACATAGTAAGCTTTTTACACCTGGCACTTGCATAATGCCATCTAAATGGTTGCATCTATCATCATATTCACAACTTTTTACAACTGTCGTTCCAAGAAATGAACCAAGTGTTGTCAGAACTGCATATTCAGTCCTTTCTGGTACTACAGCTCTTTCTTGTTTTTTTCTTCCTCGAGCTCTTTTCAATTCGTCTTGGTGTTCTCTGCTCATTTGATCAGCTGTTATAGTACGATATACTTCCTTCCCAAGCAAATTAAGGATAACTCTGATCTCATTTTTTTGTCCCTCTTTATCTACAGCTGTTTTAGCTGGTTCTTCAATGGGTAGTTCCCCAGAAAGCTCTCCTATCGGCTCTTTGATCTTTATGGATTCTGACACGTTCTCTTCAGCGTCGTGGTGGACCCAGTGCGTCTCCATTTCCTCTGGGACTTCTTGCGTATCCCAATAAACATCACCCGTTCTTGAAAAAGAGGTAACATTTCTATCATTTTCATTTGGATTTGGTGTAGAAAATTCGCCCATGGTGGCTCCATCGCAATCTTAACAAATATATTCCTTAAAATCAAAAGGTGCTACTATCTAGTAAATAAGTAAAGAGACCACATCGTAACACCCATTTTATTGCCCATCACGCCCCCTCGGTGGGATCGGTTGAACTATTTTATTGTCAAAAAAAACCAATTTTAGTCGGCTGGGTTATAAATCTAATTTTTACACTATCAAGCTTAGAACCAGCTCTTGTCAGAATCAAACTCTTCCAAAAGCTTCTTTTGCTTTCTCGAAATATTGGTCGGTGTTTTGACTAAGACTGTCACCAGATGATCGCCCCTATTTTTGCCTGACAACCTCGGGACGCCGTGATTTGATAGTCTAAAAACTTTTCCGCTTTGTGTGCCGGCTGGCACCTTCAAGATAACCTTTCCATCCACTGTTTCCACTTCGACGTTTGTACCGAGGGCTGCCTGCGGAAATGAAATTTCTGAATTACTCATGATATCAAACCCATCACGTTCAAATCTCTTATCCGGAATTACTCTCATTCTTAGATAAAGGTCCCCTGCAACTCCGCCATATTCTGCTGCCTCACCTTGACCATTTATTCGAATGCTTTGTCCATCATCGATCCCGGCTGGGATTTTTACCTTTACCGTTACTTGCTCCTTGATTCGACCATTTCCGCCACATTTAGAGCATTTTTTTTCTGAGATCTTGCCTTTGCCATGACACTCCGGACAAATAGCAGTCTGGGCAAATGTTCCAAATATAGTTCTTGATTGGCTTTGAACTTGTCCTTTGCCTTGACAAGTAGGACAAGTTTTTTGGCCGGTCCCTGGTTCAGATCCATCACCCTTACAGCGATCACACCGGTTATTTTTGAGTATTTTAAAATCTTTTTCTGCTCCAAAAACTGCCTCTCGAAAATCAATCCTTATCTCTGCTTCAATGTCAGAACCGCGATTTTGTTGCCTAGATCTGCTGTTGCCTCCTCCACCAAAAAATGTTTCAAATATATCGCCAAAACCGCCTAGATCAGAAAAATCAAAATTAATATTTTGTCCGTTAAAGCCACCATATTGTTGATATTGCTGATTGAAACCGCCATTACCCGCACCAAATGGACCAGAATGTCCAAATTGATCATAGGCCTTGCGCTTTTCCGGATCAGAAAGAACTGAATAAGCCTCATTAATTTCTTTAAACTTCGCTTCGGATTCCTTGCCTCCACCCTTATCCGGGTGATGCTGCAAGGCTAACTTACGATAAGCCTTTTTCAACTCATCGTTATTAGCGTTTTTAGACACACCTAATATTTCATAATAATCTCGTTTGTCTGCCATGATCATATTGTAAAGGGTAGCTGTTGCTACCCTTTACAACCTTATTAGTTAGTTATTTTCGCCTTTTTTCTCTTCATTCTCGTCGACTATCTCACCTTCTACAGCTTCTTCGGTTTGCTTGTCGACTTCTTCTTTTACTTCTTCCCCGCCGGCTTGGCCATACATCGCCGCCCCGACTTTTTGGATAGATTCGCTCAAAGTATCATAAGCTTTCTGGATTGCATCTTTGTCGTCACCGTCTTTGACCTTCTTTAAGTCCTCAATCTTTGCTTCAACTTCCTTCTTGTCATCATCTTTAGCTTTGTCGCCAGCTTCTTTCATGGTCTTTTCCGCCGTGTAGGTGAGAGCATCCGCCATATTTTTTAGGTCCACTAGCTCTTTACGTTTTTTGTCTTCTTCTGCATGAGCCTCTGCTTCTTTCTGCATTCGTTCTATTTCCTCATCACTCAAACCACTTGAAGCAGTAATAGTAATCTTTTGTTCTTTACCTGTCGCCTTATCTTTAGCCGTAACATGTACAATACCGTTAGCATCAATGTCAAAAGTTACTTCGACTTGAGGAATACCACGTGGTGAAGGTGGAATACCATCTAGGATAAATCGTCCAAGAGATTTGTTATCGTTAGCAAATTCTCGTTCACCCTGAAGAACATTAATTTCAACAGAAGTTTGATTATCAGCAGCAGTTGAAAAAATCTGAGAAGCACTTGTCGGAATAGTAGTGTTTTTCTCGATCAATCTTGTCGAAACCCCACCCAATGTTTCGATACCAAGAGATAATGGAGTGAGGTCCAGCAAAAGTACGTCTTTGACTTCTCCGCCCAAGACACCGCCTTGGATAGCTGCACCTACCGCCACGACTTCGTCAGGGTTGACTCCCTTTAACGGGTCTTTGCCAAAAAACTCCTTTACTGTCTTTTGAACGATTGGCATTCTGGTCATACCACCAACCAATATTACTTCGTTAACATCTCCTACTTTTAGGCCTGCATCCTTGAGGGCCGTCTCACATGGCTTGATTGTCTTTTTGACCAAATCATCCACAATGCTTTCTAGCTTTGCCCGAGTTATTTTGTAAGCCAAGTGCTTTGGTCCAGAGGCATCAGCTGTCACAAACGGGATATTAACCTCTGTTTCAGTAGTACTCGACAACTCAATTTTTGCTTTTTCGGCAGCTTCTTTTAGCCTCTGAAGGGCAGCCGTGTCTGACCTGAGATCAATTCCTTGCTCTTTTTTGAACTCATCTACCAGCCAGTCAATAATCACTTGGTCAAAATCATCTCCACCGAGATGAGTATCACCGTTAGTTGACTTGACTTCAAAAACTCCGTCGCCAAGTTCCAAAATTGAGATATCGAAAGTCCCGCCACCGAGATCGTAGACTGCAATTTTTTCTTCTTTCTTCTTGTCTAGACCATAAGCTAAAGCGGCTGCTGTTGGCTCATTGATAATTCTCTTAACCTCGAGCCCAGCGATTTTTCCGGCATCTTTTGTTGCTTGTCTTTGAGCATCATTGAAGTAAGCAGGAACCGTAATAACTGCCTCTGTTACTTTCTCGCCAAGATAAGCTTCCGCATCCGTTTTTAGTTTTGCCAAAGTCATCGCAGATATCTCTGCTGGGCTATATTCTTTTCCGTCCATGACAACATTAACGCCAGCCCCTTTTTTGACAATTTTATAGGGCATTAACTCTATGTCTTTTTTTACTTCCGGATCGTCATAACCTCGTCCAATCAATCTTTTGACCGAAAAAATGGTGTTTTCATAGTTTATGACGCCTTGACGCTTGGCCACTTGGCCGACTAACCTTTCTCCGTTTTTGCTCATAGCAACAACAGATGGTGTAGTGCGATTGCCTTCTGCATTTGGGATAACCTTTGGTTCTCCACCTTCCATCACCGCCATCGCCGAGTTCGTCGTCCCTAAATCAATTCCTATTATTTTACCCATGTTTTTCTCCTTTCTTATTTTTTAATATGATTAACAATTACTTTTGCTGGCCTTATCAATTTACCGTTCAATAGATATCCAGCCATATTTTCATTTACAATCTCGTTATCTTTAATTTTTTTATCAGAAACCTCAGATATTGCTTCATGAAGACTTGGATCAAACTGCTGACCTTTAGTATCGATTTTTTCTAAACCGTTGGCGCACAATACTTGCTCTAGCTGCTTTTCAATCGCTTGAACTCCCATAACCCAATTATCATTCTTGAGATTTTCTGGAACATGCCTTGCCGCTAACCTAAAGTTGTCCAAAACCGGTAAGACCTGAGAAATCACATCGGCTGAAGCCAACTTTACAAAGTTAGCCTTGTCCTCTTCAACCCTGCGCCTGTGATTTATAAAATCTGCTTGGGTCCGCTGCAATAACGTTTTGATTTCTTCAAACTCCTGCTCGATATTCTCTACTTTTTTCTTATTTTTTTCCTTCATAATTATTCCTTTTAAGTGACTACTTCTAATAAGCTTTTTACTTCATCAATTACCGCGATTGTTCTTGGATAAAACATTCTAGTTGGTCCCAACACTAACAAGTAGCCTCTGTCTAACTCTGGTCTGACAAAACTCGAGACAACCAATGAACATCCGGATGATTTGCCGATCGGAGACTCGCTCCCTATATAAACTGTTGTTTCAGGGACTCTCGGTATTTCTCGAATTAACTCATCCAATCTATCCAGAACCTCGGCTACTCTCAGAACATTACTCGGATCAATTAAAAATTCAGGCTGTCTAAAAAGGTTTGAAAGCCCATGAGAATAAAGAGTGTCCGCATAGCTCACCACCCCGACATTTCCTGTCATATCGGCCAAGGTCATCGCCGCCATATCAACCAATCTCTCCGTTCGAGTATTTTGCTGGTTAAGTCGCCTCTGAATCATTCTTTCTTCGCGCTGCTGCAATTCTTCCTCTTCGTGCTTTATCATATCGACAAAATAACGATAGCCTTTCTCCGTTGGAATTCGACCGGCAGAAGTGTGTGGTTGAGAAATATAACCATCCTCCTCTAGCACTGCCATACAAGCACGAATCGTTGCTGGAGAGTAAGGAAATCGATACTTTTCTGACAAAGTCAATGAACCAACCGGTTCCGCTGTTTCGATATATTCTGCAATTATCGCTTCCAGGATAGATTCTAGACGAGGATTCATATTTTCCTCCGTTTACACTATGATTATTTTTAATCATAGATTGGCACTCTTATTATTTGAGTGCTAATCAATATTAGCACTCTCATAGTTTGATTGTCAAGAGCCTACACAAAAAGAGAAGAGACCTCCTCAGTGTCTGGTTTGAATCAGATACCAAAAAGGTCTCTATATTTCTCCTTTTATCTAGGAGCTTATTTCTGCCTTATGACAGTGATCATCTTACCAAGTCCTGTCTCCATAGGCTTCCCGATGATTCGGTATATCCAAATCCCGGTAAAGAGAAGGACACCGGCCTGCAGGTAGCGAAAGAATGATCCGTAGATGCAGCCGATCGAGTTCTTGACCTGATCAGGTTCAGACACTCTTTCAGGGTGCATTACAGCGCCAGTAAACTTTTCTGTGGTCTCAATAGTTGACCACAGCGGCTGTGTTACCAGCGCTGCAACAGCATCTGGAGTAAATCCGTGTTTGCGGTATACGGCTCCCTCAATAGGGATTTTTCCTGCATCCGCTAGAATTTCCGTGATTTTGATGATCCAGGCCATTGTTGGTGTATGAGGGATTCTCTTATACGCCTCCTCAGCAACATTTCGACCGAATCCCATTCTTACCTTGGGATTCATGAAAGTTCCGAGCTGATCATAACCGATCAACCAGAAAACTCCTTGGCCGACAATGCCGGAGAAAATGATCTTGGTGAGCATTTCGTTCGGGTTTGCTTTCCATCCCCTTCTTGCCATCTTCAGACTTTGAATGATGATCTTGCTGACTAGCATGAAGAAAAGCACGTTGACCAGCATAGCAACAGACAACCGCTTCATATTCATGATTGTACCTTTCGGCAGTTTGGACAAAGTGCGTAGTTAAAAACTAATTGAATAATATTAACATATTTAGGCCTATTAGTCAATAGTTATCTGTTCCATAGTTATCTGTTCCATTATAATTACACATCCACTACCCGACTTGAAAAAAACAAGGAATTTAAACTTTACTCGACATAAGTTTTAAATTGTTTCAATCATCTAAAAAGGTTATAATTCTAGTAATTGGGAGTGGTATGAAAGTTAAAATATTAGTTGTTGACGATAATAAATCTGTTTGTAGTATTTATCAATCAATGCTGAATTCACAAGGTTACGAGGCTGAAACAGCTGTCGATGGACAAACAGCTCTTGATTTAATGAAAAAGGAATCCTTTGATTTACTTTTATTAGACATTATGATGCCGCAGATGGATGGACTTCACATCTTGGATATTATCAAGTCAAATAGTGATTTTCGCGACGTCAAAGTAATCATGCTGACAGCTCTTTCGGATGATCACATAAAGGTAGATGCTGAGAAGTTTGGCGCTTGTGATTTCATCGTAAAATCAGAGTCTGACATGAATGACGTTTTAAAAAAGATCGATAAAGCTCTAAGTCGGTGTTAGCAAATGAGTTTGGCAATCCACAAAAAAGATTTGGCTGACCTCTTTCGTGATCTATCAGGAAAGTGGCCGGTATATGGGCCAACCGAAAATAAAGAGGCTGTTACCTCCAGATTTCGATTCGCAAAACTATCTTCTTTTAAAAATTTTGCCTTCAACTATGGACACACTGTTTTACCCCCAAAACAATTTTTTTTGCCTCCGGAAGAAGTGTTATTTAGATTTGGCGATAACAAAATCTCACCTCCCGAAGAAACAGAAATTATCCTATTCGGCTTAAATCGCAAGGATGGGGAGGGTATTTTTTATTTGGACAAGATTATGAGTGAACCGATCATTGATGAAAAATATCAGATCAGACGGCAAAATATCAAAATTATTATTATCGATTCTTTGCCTCCATCTAATAGCTTGAATTGTGATTTATATTTGCAGAGAGTCGACAAAGATCATTATTTGGCTTTTCCTTATAGCCCTTTTGGTGAAGAGATTGCTCAGAATCCGTATTTTGGACACGAAGGGGACGTTGGAACGATATCGACCAGGCATGCGGCAGATGAAGTCATATATCATCCGAGATTAGATAAAATTGTAGAGAACTCATATAATCATCCCATCTGGGACAAGCTAGCTGACACCTGTTTTAACTGTGGTATCTGTAGTTATGTTTGCCCTCTCTGCTATTGTTTCAAGGTCGAGGATCAGATCGATATTACAAAAAACGTTGAGAATGATTGCCAAGGATGTCGCAACCGGTCTTGGGATTCATGTATGCTTCCTGATTTTGCCAAAGTGACTTTTCATAATTTCAGGCCAGAACTCAAAGACAGAATATACAATTGGTATTACCACAAGTTTGTGCGAATGCCCCGAGAGTATGGTATTCCTGGTTGTATAGACTGTGGGCGCTGCATCACTTATTGTCCGGCCAATATAAATTATCGTGATGTTCTGAAGGAATTGATCAAAGATGAAAAAAACACAAAGTAATTTTATTCCAAATAAGATGAGGGTGAAAAAGATAATCGGCTTATCTCCTGCTGTGAAATCATTGATTTTAGAATTTACTGATAAAAATGTTGGTAAAAAGTTTTGTTTTAAGCCAGGGCAGTTTTTGATGGTCTCAAACCTTGGTTATGGAGAATCAGTTTTAACAATTACTAGCACAAAGTCCGAATTACCAGACCTTGAGATAGCTGTTCGTAGTGTCGGGAATAACACACAGTCATTGCATCGTCTCAAAGTAGGTGATCCAATTTGGATCACTGGTCCTTACGGGAATTACTTTGATTTTGACAAAATGGCTGGTCGTGAGATAGTCATAATAGCTGGAGGGATTGGTTTGGCCCCGCTTAGATCGTTGATTAAAACTATCGAAAAAAATCCAAAAATTGTTGGTCAGTTAAAAGTATTAGTCGGAGCTAAAACCCCATTAGACCTTATCTACAAAGCAGATCTTGCCAAATGGCAGTCATTTTCAGATATTTATTTGTCGTGTAACAAAGCCGACAGTAAATGGAATGGGCACATTGGGAAGGTAACCGACCTTTTGGATAAGGTAGATATCGGTTATGACGCCATCGCCGTCCTCTGCGGTCCTCCCGTCATGTTCGAGCCGGCGATAAAGAAACTGAAAAAACTTGGCATCGGGGATGATAAGATTTATCTAATGCTGGAAAGAAAGATGCAGTGCGGTAAAGGAAAATGCCAGCATTGTACCTGTGGGGACAAATATGTCTGTATCGACGGACCTACTTTCACTTGGTCTGAAATCAAAAACAATTGGGAAGTCTTTAAATAATTAAGAAACACCATATAAAAATGAAGTCAAAAAAACCGACAAAAAATGAAAAAAATATAAACAGTCAAAGGCTTAAAGTTGCAATTTTTGATTTAACCGATTGTGAGGGTTGCGAACTTGTTTTGATTAACCTCCGAGAAAAGCTGGCATTATTAAATGAGCAAACTGATATAGCAAATTGGCGTTTTGCTTTTGATAATCATAACCTTGGGCCTTTTGATGTTTCATTCATCGAAGGAAGTCCAACTGCGGAAAAGGATATTGAGATTACAAAACAAGCAAGAGCTGTCTCTAAATATGTAGTAACGCTAGGAAGTTGTGCTGAGCTTGGCGGAATTCAAGCTACCCTCAATAATAATGAGTGGGAAGAAGGTATCAAGGAGGTCTATGGAAACAGCTATAAGACAAAAAATAAAGCTCCCAAGCCAGTTTCATATTACATAGATGTCGATTATCATTTGCCAGGTTGTCCGATAAATCAAAATGAACTTGCCCAACTTATTACCTCCATCATTTCCGAGAAAAAGCCAACTGAATATCGTTCACCTGTTTGTCTGGAATGCAAGGCGAGAGAAAACACCTGTCTGTTCTTGGAAGGAGAGCCTTGTCTGGGCCCCATAACCAAAGGGGGCTGCGAAGCTGTTTGCCCCTCCCGAGGTTTGAGATGTTGGGGCTGTTTCGGGCCATTGAGCGGCGGGAATCATAAAGCATTGAAACGCAATTTTGAAAAACAATTTGGCAAAGACAAAACAAAAGAGTTATTAAAAACTTTCTTCTCACAGACCAACGAATTTAAAGAGCTTTACCCAAAAGAAAAATAAGGACAAACAAAATGAAAGAATCTGTTTTAAACCACTATATTTGTAAAATCGAAGGGCATGGCGAACTAAAACTTAACTATAAAACCGGCCGAGCTAGACTTGAAATTGATGAAGGAGAAAGACTGTTCGAAAAATTAGTCACCGGTAGGGATTATCTGGATGCCCCTTTTATCACTGCCAGGATATGTGGTGTTTGCCCGACAGCCCATGCTCTTGCCTCAATCAAGGCGATAGAACATGCTTTCAAGGTCGAACTTACTCCAAATATCATTGCTCTAAGGAAGGCCTTACTAGCTGGTCAAATCATCCAGTCACATTCTTTGCATCTTTTCTTTTTGGCTTTACCTGATTACTTAGATGTCGTCAACGCTGTTGAACTTCACCAAGAAAGGCCAGAAATCTTTGCCTTAGCAACCACCGTCAAAAAGATTGGAGATCAACTGGTTGAGACTATCGGGGGACGAGCTGTTCATCCAACAGCACCTACAATCGGTGGTTTTCTAAGTGTCCCTGACAAGAATATTCTAAAAAAATTACGAGATGATTTGGAATCGCATTTACCACAGACATTGGAAGCAGCCGAGCTTTTTGCAAATTTCAAATACCCGAGCTTGAGGAGAGAGACAGAATATTTGGCAACAGAAAATTCAGAGCATTTGTCATATTATGACTGTGAAAAAATAATTTCAAACCGAGGACTAGAAACCCCAGTTGAAAATTACGCATATGCCTTCAAAGAAGAAGTAAGAAACGATTCTCCAGCCAAGTATGGAAAAAGAGATGGTCACGGTTTTATGGTTGGAGCGTTGGCCCGATTATCATTAGATTCCGAACATTTGCATCCAAAGGCTGCCTATGCTTATCGTCAGATATGGCAGAAAAAGATCCCAAGTTATAACTCATATCATAATAATATTGCTCAAGCTATCGAAATTATCCATTTGGCAGAAGAAGCAATCATACAAATTGATAATGTTCTGAACGACAGGAACCAAGTTTTCAAAGTCCCCTATCGCGTGATCGAAGGTGAAGGAGCCGGAGCCGTCGAAGCACCCCGAGGTACTCTTTATCATGGTGTAAAAATCAGTGAAGAAGGAAAAATTGAACTATATGATATCGTCACCCCTACGGATCAAAATCTATTGAATCTTGAAGAAGATGCGACTGAATTAATGAGTAAGCATAAAGACTTGTCTTCTGAAAAGCTTTATCGAGAGATCGAGATGCTTATTCGTGCTTATGATCCATGCATCACCTGTGCTGTACACTAGAATAACTCATATGAAAAAACTGCAAGACAAAGAGCTAGAAGAGGGGATGAAATTCATAGATAAGGCCGTTAGGGTTTCTACTAAATCGCCCTGCAAAAAATCTCAACGCGGAGCTGTTTTGGTGAAAAACGGAACGATTATTGGCTTTGGATATAATGGTGCACCAAATGATAAAGTTTGTAATCCATGTCTTCGTGAAAATATCAAAGATAATTCCAAGACAGAACTTTGCCACGCGATTCATGCTGAACAAAGAGCAATAATAAATGCGTTAAAAGATGGCAAAGACTTGACTGGATCCAGACTCTACCACATTAAAGTTAAAAACGGACAGATGGTCCCCAGTGATGATATCTCTTGTACTTTATGCAGCCGATTTATCTTAGAAACAGGAGTTGCTGAGATGGCTTTACTTCACTCTGACGGTCTGACTGTTTACGATGCCGAAGAATACAACAATTTGAATTTTGATTATTTTTTGAACTAATTTACTCTCGAAAATTAGTTTAGCCTTTAGGCCTCCATTTTGAGAAAACTAAAATTATTAGGTAATCCTAAAATTTTAGTTTTTGATAAAGGAGTTCTAATTTTCGCAGATATCGTGGTTCGTTTCTTATCAAGAAGAAATGAAAAAGAGAGATTAGTTCTCGGTTATTAACCTCGAACAATAAAACCTATCCTTCGAGGTACAGAATAGCAAGAAGCTTATATTTATATAGATTCCCGTTTTCATGGGAATGACGGAAGTGGAGATGAACAAGCAAGTGCGAAGTGATCGAGGAAAATCTAAATTATTCTATTTTTAATTTATCTTCGATCATCTCCCAGCTTTCCTCGCCTTTGAAGAGACCGTATTTTTGCCAGACTTTTTCACGCTCGATATACTTATGATCATAAATCCCATAGTCATCTCTGTAC
>JAQUMB010000017.1 GCA_028718325.1 Patescibacteria group bacterium | reverse complement strand
TCAATCTACAATGGGCTTGGTCAAGTGGTTATGTGGCTGGTTCGCATGCCTCAAATCAAAGATAAATAATTACCAATTGATCCGCTTTTCGACCAAATATTTCTAGTTGGCGTCCATTCCTTGGGCCATAGTCTTATGCTATAATCAATAAGATATGAAAGACAAACAGAGCAAGAAAAAACAAAAAGATATTTACATATCATCAACTGTCGAAGATATCTTTGATTATGTTGAAAAAAACTTCTCTAAAGCCGATATCCATATACACTCTGATTTTTCTGATTCTGCTGCCAGCATTGAAGAAATATTAGAATACGTTCAAGACAAAACTACTTTGAGCGCTATTGCAATTACTGATCACGATATTATTGATGGTGCATTAAAAGCCCAAAGAATCGTCAAGGAAAAACAATACCGTTTTGAGGTTATCATCGGCGAAGAAGTTTCAACATTAGAAGGCCATGTAATTGGTCTTTTTCTCAAAGAAAAAATAATGCCAGGCAACAGCGCGCATGAAACAATCAAAGAGATACACCGTCAGGGAGGCATAGCTATTGCGGCTCACCCTTTCTTTATTAGTAGGCTGAACAATGTGAGCGATAAACCACTTGCTCGAGGAATCGGCGCTGCAACATTGATTCAAGAAAAACCCGAGATTGATGCTATCGAGATCGTAAATGGTACTCCTGTCTTTAATCGGAGCAACATTAAATCTAAGTATTTTAACCGTCTGCTTCTCTTCAAACCAGAAGTCGGGGGAAGTGATGCTCATATATGCGCCGCGATCGGCAAAGGATACACCTTGTTTGAAGGAAAAACTGCTCAAGATTTGAAAGAAGCGATCATAAAAAGAGAAACCCAAGGGTTAAAAGATCGTTGGAATCCGATGGAATTATTGAAATATGCTTATTCCTTTTTGCCACACTTTGCCCGAATTGCTTTTTTTACCATGCTTTTAGGACCTCAGCCTAAACAAACTGAGATTATTAACTTCCCTTCAAGAATAAAAATCAGACGTGAAACGCCTAAGGACTCTGAAAAACAAGAAGAGCCTTCTTACCAAAATACTCACTAATTATCTTGCCCACAGAAAACAATAATGTTAAATTAGTCTTCCATACTTTTATATGAAGAGGATTTATGCCTGAATTGCCTGAAGTTGAAACAATTAAATTGGGTTTGTCTAAAAAGATTATCAATAAAAAAATTACTGATATTGTTGTTTATAATAAAAAATCTTTTCAAGGTAATAAGTCAGATGTTTTACAACAAAGAGTAATTGATGTCGAAAGAAGAGCGAAGATTCTTCGTATCATACTAGAGAACAGCCATAGTCTTTTATTTCACCTCAAGATGACGGGCCAACTGATTTATATCGACAGGAACAAGAGAGTAGCTGGGGGACATCCATCACATGATTGGCATGATAAGCTGCCAAATAAACACACACGAGTTCAATTTACTTTTGACAACGGCGCAGGTTTATTTTTCAATGACCTACGTAAATTTGGATGGTGTAAAGTAATGAACCAAGAAGAGGTTGAAAAATCTTTTGGCTTATTTGGCCCTGAGCCTTTTTCAAATGATTTTAACCTAAAATATTTGTTAGATAAGGCCAAACGTTATCCCGCAAGAACCATTAAACAATTTTTAATGGACCAAACAGTTGTCGCAGGAATTGGCAACATTTATAATGACGAAGCTCTTTTCCTATCAAAAATCTACCCAAAAACAAAAGTTTCAAAGTTAACTTCTCATGAGTGGCAAAAGATAATAACAAATGTTCGAAAAGTTTTGACTAAAGGTATAAAATACGGTGGCACAACAGATAGCGATTATGTAGACGCGGATGGGAAGAGCGGTGGCATGCAAAACCATCTAAATGTTTATCACAAAACAGGCGAAAAATGTCAAAGTGGTTGTGGGGGAATAATAGAAAGAATAGTAATTGGCGGTCGAGGCACTTATTTTTGTCCAAATTGTCAGAAAGAAAAAATATGATTTATCTTATTATTGGAACTGATAACTATCAAAAAACCAAGCGATTGATTGAGCTAAAAAGTCTTTTCCCAAAAAATGATTTTAATGTTTCAGTTTTTGATGGTGAAGCTAATTTTAATAAGATTAAGGCGGAAGCTGAGATCCTGCCCTTTCTGTCAGAAAAAAAACAAATGGTTCTTAACAACTTGTCAAAGGTTAAGGACAAAAAGACTCAAGCTGATGCAAGCGATTGGCTAAGCAACTTACCTAATTTTTTAGATATTGTACTATATGAAGAAAACATAACTGAGAAAAACTGGCTTTACACAACTTCAAAAAAGTTCGCCAAAATAGAGACTTATAATTTGCTAAGACCATACGAAATTTCGGCTTGGATAAAAAAAACGGTTGCAAGCAGAGGCGGTCAAATCGATTCCTTGTCTGCTGAAAAATTAGCTGCAAGTATCGGTAATGATCTTTGGAGGCTGGACAATGAGATCCAGAAACTCCTAACTTATGATAATGTAATCACTCTAGATAATATTAACAATTTGGTTGTAGGCGATTTTTCCGAAACAGTTTTCGCCCTGATGGACGCACTCTCAGAGAAAAAAGAAATCAAAGCTTTATCGTTATTGAACAATTTTTTGTCAGACGAGGATAATGCCCTCTATTTACAAACAATGATCGCTAGACAAGTCAGGAATCTCTTATCAATTAAGGAACTGAGCAGCGAGGGATTATCCGAAAAAGATATTGCTAGCAATCTGAAACTTCACCCATTTGTCGTCAAAAACACTTTAAAACAAACAAAGAACTTCACAACAGAACAGCTCTTAGAAATTCACGGCCTATTAGTTGAAGCTGACTACAAACTCAAAACATCTCAAGAAGACTCGAAACTAGTTTTGACTAGATTGATGCATCAGCTGTGTTTATAAAAAAGACGTCTATGACGTCTTTTTTGTTGGTTTCTTTGTAGCTTTTGGTTTAGCAGATTTAGTCGTTACCTTTTTAGGTTTTACAACCGTTGCAGTCTTCGTTCTATCGCTTTTAAGCTCAACTGTTTTGCCAAGTGATTTGTTAATAGACAAAACCAGCCGTGATTTTCTTCTAGCCGCTGTCTTTTTATGAATAATATTCTTTTTTGCTGCCTTATCGATCGCGGAAAAAGCTTCAGAAGCCAACTTTGAAACATTCTGGCCTCCTGCCTCCAAATCTTTTTGAACAGCCTTTACCTTATTTCGAAAACTAGCCTTAACCTCACGATTCTTTTTTCGTGCTGCTTCTGCTTGCCTCATCTGTTTAATAGCTGATTTTATTACTGGCATATCTCTTATCCTTCTAAATAACAAAGCTAATTGTATCAAAAAAAGGCTTTTTTGTAAACATTAATTTAATTCGGTTTTTTTACACCAAAATAACAAATTTTTTATGCTTAATTTCAGCGAAATTCTATTTTATTACCTTTGTATAAGCATTATTTTAATAGTTTTCCACAGTAAATCTCTTGACATGGTTGTTTCTGTGGAGTAGAATATTACCCACGTTGACAAAACGAAAGGTGGTATGGATGTTACCAATTCTGATGTGGGCGCTTGCATTTGCGTTCACTTATAAGGTGCTCAGCACCCAAAATTAGATCAGAAACCTATATAAAAACTCCGCTTCATATAGAAGCGGAGTTTTTATTATCATTTATTTTCATTAATTACTCTTCTAATCGTCTCATAATCAAACCCCCTTCTCGATAAAAACCCGCCGATTTTCTGATATGTCTCATCCTCAGACATTTCAGGCCAATGCTTTTTTGCCACAAGCTCTCGTGCATGGGCAAGCTCCAAATCAGGGTCAATCTGTTCAAAGTATTTATCAACTAAGCTTCTATCGATTCCCTTCAGCATAAGCTCTTTTTTCAAAAGAAAACGACCACGGTTGCTGCTCCTGTTTTCTATCCAATTTTTGACAAAAATCTGATCATTTATATAGCTAAGCTCCTTTAGACGAGTTATCACCTTATTAATAGTCTTGTATTCGAACCTCTTTTTTAATTTTTCCATCAACTCACTTTCCGAATTCATTCTTATTGATAATAAGGAAAAAGCTTTATTCAAGCATTTTTGGTAATCATCAAACTCTTTAATTTTTTTCAAGTCATCCGCATTTATAACCTTATCGACATAAAGATTTAGTTCGGTTATTAGAGCCTCATCTAATCCACAATAAAACTCGCCATCTACATCTAGACTATATCGATCAATGTGTTTTTGTTGTGGGCTTAATTTGGTGATTTTCATAAGTTTATTATAAAATCCCCTCCTTGGATTTTAAAGGAGGGGAGGGAAGGAAACAAATTAGTTTAAGAAGCTTTATCGACGGCCTCATGAATCTTTGTTTCAAGCTCTTCAGCTATTTTAGGATTATCTCTAAGGTATTGTTTTGTTGCTTCTCTTCCTTGGCCAATTTTTTCACCATTATATTCATACCAAGCCCCGTTTTTGCTTACTAGCCCATGCTTGACCGCTAGGTCAGTTATCTCGCCAACTTTTGAGATACCTTCATTGTACATAATGTCGAACTCAGCTGTCTTGAATGGAGGAGCAACCTTGTTTTTAACAATTTTCACTTTGACATGATTACCAATGACGTTTTCACCATCTTTGATTTGTTCGGTTCGCCGTATGTCCATTCGAACTGATGAATAAAATTTCAATGCTTGTCCACCAGTCGTAGTTTCGGGGTTACCAAACATAACCCCAATTTTCATCCGAAGCTGATTAATAAAGATAACGACCGTGTTTGATTTGGAAATAATACCAGTGAGTTTTCTTAAGGCCTGTGACATCAACCTAGCCTGTAAGCCCATATGGCTTTCACCCATATCACCTTCGATTTCCGCCCTCGGCACGAGTGCAGCAACTGAATCGACTACTAGGATGTCGACCGAGTTTGAACGAACTAATGTTTCGGTGATCTCCAGAGCCTGCTCTCCCGTGTCAGGTTGAGACAGCAGTAGCTTATCGATGTCTACGCCGATGTTTTTTGCATAGTCCGGATCGAGAGCATGCTCGGCATCGATAAAGGCAGCCGTACCACCCATTTTTTGAGCTTGAGCCACAATATGGTAAGCTAGGGTGGTTTTGCCTGAAGATTCTGGTCCATATATCTCAATAACTCGACCTTTTGGCACTCCGCCTACACCTAAAGCCAAATCTAATGATAATGAGCCGGTTGGGATTACTTCAACGTTCATATTTGTTGCCTCGCCCAACCTCATAATCGAGCCCTTGCCAAATTGTTTTTCGATCTGATCTACCGCGTTCTGTAATGAATCATTTAGTTCTACCTTTTCTTTTTTCGTCGCCACATTTCCTCCAATTGTTGTTATTATTCGAGTTTTAGCGAGAACTATTAGACCTCTTCCTTCGCTCGAAAAATAATTACTTGTTTATTTATATTTTTTTATAACACCGATAACTTTACCTTGTATCATATAAGTTCCTTCTTCCGGGATAATTGGCTTGTGTTCTGGATTGTTCGAAACCGGGACAAATTCTTCATGATCTTCTTTGATAACATATTTTTTAACTGTTGCTTCTGTACCGATCAAAACGACAACTTTGTCCCCGCTATCTGCAAATTCTTGTTTGTGAAACAAGATATAGTCTCCCTCTTCAATCCCTGCCAGATTCATCGAATCGCCTTGAGCCCGAAGCATGAAAACGTCTTGGTCGTATCTGACAAATGTTCGAGGAAGAGGAATAATTTCTTCGATCATCTCCTCAGCAAAAATCGGCATACCGCAAGCAACATTGCCGACCAACGGGACTTGGACAATATCATCGGGTGATTTTGCTGAATTGCTGTTTGTAATCAAAATACCTCTCGGTTTATTTTCTATACGACTGATATAACCTTTGAGCTCCAAGGCGTTCAAATGAGAAACCACTCCCATCGGCGCAGAACAACCAATTTTGGTTTGCAACTCACGAACCGTTGGTGCTTGCCCCGTTGCATCGATTGATTCTTTGATCCAAGTTAGTACTTGTGCTTGTCGTGTTGTTAGTGTTTTCATAGGCGTCCTTCTGGGACTTTAGTTTTTAAAGTCTGTAAAGTATTTAAGGTCGATAAAGATTTTATCAATCCCGATAACAATTTAGAAATTTCGATTGCATTAGAATATAATCTTTCATGTTCTTCTCTATCAATATAATTTAGCTCAAAAGCTAGACTTAAAAGAGACCTAACTTCTCCACAGGACCCTTTTGCAATGAACAAAAACTTTTCAAAATCTTTGTGAGATTTTCTTTCAAATCCTTCGGCGATATTGTTCATTATAGACGCCGAGGCTCGTTCTATCTGGCTCCTAAAGGCAAAATCTTTCAAGTTATTAAAGCTTTTATAGATGTCTACCGTAAACTTTTTAGATTTTTGCCAACTTATTATATCTTCGAATTTTTCTATTCTCATACTTTTTACTTTATAGACTTTATGCACTTGTCTACTGACATTGTATACTATACTGTTTTTAATGTCAAGAACTTTTTTGAAAATAATATTTTTAAGAGGTATTATATCCCTATAAAAGGAGTTCATTATGTACGAAGAAGGAAGACCAGACGAAAATTTCCAAGCGCCCACCGAAAACACTGGAGAAGCCCAAGACAATTTTCAGCCAGCATCCGAAATAAGTTATGATGATCCACGAGTTCGCTCAATCATAGACGAGGAGGGAGTAACCGCCGAAGAAGCAATTATGCGAGTTCGAGCAGAACAAGCTGCTAAAGATCGTGAGGCAGAAGAGTAGTTATCTTATCTCTTCGATGCTTTTTACAACATAGTCAGGGTGGATAAATAACAAATTTGCTACAAAGTTCTTCATCCAGATCAGTTTTAATGGTCTCGTGATAAATATTGTTCTAATCCCCAGTTTCTTCGGCGTACGAATATCGTTTATCAGATCATTTCCCACATAGACCACTTCTGTAGGTTTCAAATCCAAATCATTCAAAACATACTGGAAAAACTTTTTGCTGGGTTTGTGCAGATTAATTTCCCATGACAAATAAATTGCTGAGATGTCAGATGATATTTTACTGTGTTCAATAAACTTCCGAGCCATTTTGGGTTGATTGGCAGCAATGACAATTTTGTATTTTTTTGCCAATCTTTTTACTTCCAGGTAGTCAGCATGCCACTCCCATACACCTTCATCCTTCAGAGTTCCGCCAAGATCAAAAATAATTGTTGTGATTCCTTCAAGCATAAATTCATTTTAGCAGTTTATCTATCTCGTGACGACTAGCATATCACGCCCCTGATTCATCTGTTTACTCTGAGTATCGATTGCCTGCCACAAAATATCCCAAGTATAGAAATAGTCTTTGCCTTCTTTGACTCCGGCATCATTGGTGATAATTCCTGCTGGATTATAGCCTTTTATTACCAAGATATGGTAAGACGGATTTGGTCCATAGTGAGGATTGCGCAGAGCATGAGTGATCACCGGCACCATCACCGGGTTGCCTTCAGAAATCGCTTGTTTGACATTGTCAGCCGTGATATCCTCAGTCACTTGATATTTGTAGCCGTAATAATCTGCAGCCAGCTTGCCAACTTCGTATATACTCAAGTCCTTTTCTCTACCATAGTTTGTCTTTTCCCAACTAACCATCTCGATCAGCTCCTGATTTGCCGTGCTTGGAGGTATAATATCAATTTGATTACCTGAAAGATAATAATGAATCATCAGAAGGGCTGCTTCCTCACACGATTCCTCATGAATATTCCAGTTAGCAAAAGGAGCTTGGACAGTATAAGGAACCATTAATAAGGCTTCAGATTTTATGACAGGTTTTGGCGGAATTATTACTTTCTTTGTTTCGATAGTTTGTACTTGTGACGGCTTATTTTCTTCTGCCTTCTTTTGTTTTGGTTCTTCTGAAATAAATGACTGTAACAAAACCCCGAAGGTAATGAATGCCAAAATGATAAATATATTTAGATAATGTTTTCGTTTCATAGTGATATTATAAGCTATTTATAAAGAATTGGGGCGAATGCGTAATGCGCATCCGCCCCCTTTGAGCACTAACCGCGGAAATACTTCGCCAGCCCAAGGGCTGAGAGCCCAACATAGAGCAAGAAGCGAGTCGGACCCCTGGTCCACCACTGCAATGATTCAGGATCGAAACCGATTCGGCCGATCTCTGTATCATATTTATGGCAAACCTCGAAGCCATCCTCCTTGATCATCCGTTCCACGTAGAACCCGTGGATGAAGGGGTTGGCAACAATGATGACTTCGGTGATGTCAAGCAGAGCAAACATGACTTTCGCTTCTGCCCATACATCTTTTGTGTCCAGATATGAACCGTCCAAAAACGGTTCAACAACTAGCGTTGGATTGACCCCATCACTCTTTAGTTTTTTGGCCACTTCCCACTGTGAGACGATGTGAATTTCTTCGGTTGCTTTTTCGAGAATCCTCTCAACTGCTTCCGCCAGTCGAATGTTGCATGGATTCGGTTCTTGGCTGTCTTCACGCAAAGCAAAGGAACAGACCACCATACCAAGCATCTCAACCTCACAAAGTCATATTTTGTAGGTTCTAAGCACAAACAATACCACATTAATGTCTGTTTGTCAAGATTAAATAAGCTTGATTTACTTTTTTGACAAAATATTTTTAGTCGTTTTGTAGACCTTGACTGTCCACCAAACTAGCCAAACAAGCATAGCTATCAATACCCCACCCATGATCCATGGGCTTAGGCCAAGGTCATTGTTCAGAGCAGAAGCATTCATGCCATAGGTTATATAAGTAAAAAGTATGCCTATAAATAACGCGACCATCAGAAGCATGGTACGGATAAGATCAAAAGCATGCTCGCGTTTTTCCTCTTCCATCGCCATCAGGAGAAGAGTTGTCGGCATATCCGAATACTGAGGTTTCTTATAAAGAAAAACAAAAAAAGTCAGCATTATACTTTGCAAAGATGGAATCAAGAATGTATACCAAATTGATTTTTGACTATAATTATCAGCCTGACCACTTAGACCAAAATGAGTTGGGATTGTCTGGGGCAACTTTCCCCAATACCATACCGCAACCACCCAACTTATGATAGCTAACAAAATAGCGATAATGAATACTGCCAAATGCCATTTCTTTTTCATTAGGACTCCTAGAAACAATAATATCATACTGATTTTTCTTTATCGAGTTAATGCTCTTAGAAATAAAGTTTTTTGGTTTCCATTTTGAAAAAGAAAAAAAGAAAGCCAACTTTTGTTGGCTGTTGGCTTTCGATGATAGCATATTTTATTTTTATTTTTTCTTTTTTGAATAATACCAGTAACCGGCTGCTCCGACTACAATGACCGCCAGAACGACCCAAATCCATATACTCATAATATGTACCTCCCTCCGTTATTATTTATACCTATATAAATTGTACATCTATCTATTATTTAAACAAGCAAATTGGTATTTTTGTGCCAGCACCTTAATAAAAAAGAAGGTTACACATACTGTAACCTTCAAAAAATAATAGCATAAAAAATTATTTTTTCTTTTTGCTTTTTGTCACTGGTTTCTTTGGAGCATACCGAGCAACAGCCCAGAGACCTAACAGTGCGACAACGACTGCTACCCAAAACCAAATGTTCATACCAAAAATTTCCATTCCTTCACCTCCCTCCACAAGTTTTATAATTTACTAAATAAATTTTAGTGTTTCTATTGCTATAATACAAGCTATTTTGCTTCGCCCCAATTTTTCCCAACCCCGATTTCGACAATCACCGGCACGTCAAGTTTGACGACATTCTCCATTTTTTCTTTGATAAATGGTGTAACCTTTGCAATCTCAGTATCCGGTACTTCAAAAACTAATTCGTCATGAACCTGGAGCAACATCTTGGATTTAGGGCTTACTTTTGGTAATTCTCTGTGAATTTCAATCATAGCAAGTTTGATTAAATCTGCTGCCGTGCCTTGAATGGGCATGTTCAAGGCCATCCTCTCGGCGGCGTTTCTGATGATATGGTTTGCCGAGTTTAGTTCTGGCAGATATCGCCTGCGCCCAAAGATTGTCTCGGCAAAACCGGCCTCCCTTGTGTCTATGACAACTTGCTTCATATATTCTTTAATACCTGGGTGTATCTCAAAGTACTTGTCGATAAAATCCTTTGCTTCCTCATAATTTAGATTTGATTGTCTGGCTAAACCATGAGGAGATACTCCATAAACGATGCCGAAGTTGACGACCTTGGCATTACGCCTCATCTCTGGAGTTACCTCTTTTTCTGACACATTATATACTTTCATGGCAGTAGTTGTGTGAATATCCTGACCCGAAACAAAGGCTTTTTTCATCATGGCATCATCTGCGATGTGAGCAATAACCCGAAGTTCGATCTGTGAATAATCTGCCGAGATGATTGAATAACCATTATCCGCGATAAAGGCCTTCCTGATGTCTTGGCCAACCTCGCTCCTAATCGGTATATTTTGAAGGTTTGGGTTGGTCGAAGACAACCTACCAGTAGCCGCTATTGTCTGATTAAAGCTAGTGTGAACACGCCCGGTCTTTTTGTTAATACTCTTTGGCAGGGTATCAACATACGTATTCTTTAACTTAGTTAATTCTCGGTATTCTGAAATCAAATTTATTATCGGATGAATTTCTCTAAGCTTCTCCAGCTCTTCAGCTCCAGTAGAATACCCGCCGGATGGTAATTTCTTTAAACCGTTTTTTTCGATTTTCTCCTGAAGATTCAGCTTTTCAAATAATACTTTTTGCAACTGTGCCGGTGAGGCAATGTTAAATTCACCGTCTGCGTATTTGTAAATTTCTTTTTCCAGTTCCTTTATTCTATTTGCAAATTTTTCTGATAATCTAGCCAAAATCTTTGTGTCGAGCTTGATTCCGTTCATTTCCATCTCAGCCAAGACCGGTATCAAAGGGGCTTCTATTTTGTCCATTAACTCAATAAAGCCACCCTCTTCCATTTCTTTTGACAGATGATGATACAGTCTTAAGGACATGTCGGCATCTTCGGCGGCATAAAGTGTCGCTTTGTCGATGTCGACTTGGTCAAAGGTCAGTTGATCTTTCCCTTTGCCAATCAGACTGTCGATCTTTGACATTTCGATACCAAGTTCGGAAAAGGCTAGCTCGTCAAGCCTTTGCGCTCTGGCATTCGGGTTTAAAAGGTAAGCTGCTACCATAGTGTCAAAGCTGATTGGCGAAAGTGCAAATCCTGCATTCCTGAGGATAACATAGTCAAACTTGATATTATGCCCAACCTTTGGAGTTTTGCCCGAAAATATATGACTCAAATATTTTTTTATGATATCAAGCGGCAATTGTTTGCCTTTTTTATGTCGAACCGGGATGTAGTACGCGTCACATTCCTCAAAGCAGATAGATATGCCAACCGGGTTTGCACTCATTTCATCTATAGAATCTGTTTCCGTATCAACGGCGATCACCTTTGCTTTTTCTAATTTTTCGGCAAGGGCCGACAAATCTTTTTCGTCATCAACTGTATGATAATTTTCCTTACAAAAATGCTCTTGGCTCTTTGTTTTTGGAGCTTCTTCGTCAAAAAGACCTGATTGGTCTGGCTGGCCCGGTAATTTTGAAAGTAATGATTTGAATTCTAGTCGTCTAAATAGCTCAAAAACCTTATTCCGATCAAAATCATGAGTTGCGCATTTTTTAAAATCCACGTTTATTGGTATATCGGTAACAATTCTGGATAATTTCAAGCTTAGATAAGCAATTTCTTTGCTATCTTCAAGTTTTTTTGCCACAGACGGTTTTAGTTTTTCAAGATTTTTATAAAGATTATCTAAACTAGCATAGGTCTGGATCAAATCTGAAGCGGTTTTCTCACCAATCCCGACCACACCCGGGATATTATCACTTGTATCCCCCTTCAGCGCCTTGAAATGAACAAATTCTTCTGGTGTCAAACCGTATCTTTCGTGAACCATTTTCTCATCATATATTACGGTGTCAGTAAATCCTCTTTTCATTGTATAGACAAGCGTATTCTTATCGACAAGCTGAAGCTCGTCTAGATCGCCTGTCACGATATAGGTACTCGTCTCGTTATCTTTTGTTAACTTTTTTGCGACTGATCCTATAATGTCATCAGCTTCGAATCCCGGCTTTTCATATATCGGAATATCAAATGCTTCTATAACTTCGCGAACTATATCAAACTGCTGGATCAAATCATCTGGGGCAGCAACTCTATTTGCCTTATATTGCTCATATTCTTCGTGTCGAAAAGTTTTGTCAGGCAAATCCATTGCCACAGCGATGCATTCCGGTTTTAATTCCCTGATAACGTTCAAGAGAATAACAGAAAAACCATAGACAGCATTTACCACCTCGCCTTGTTTGGTCGTCAAGGGAGGTAGAGCGTGATAAGCCCTGTGGATCAGAGCGTGTCCATCAATTATGACAAATTTTCGCTTTTTCATAAGTACATTTTAGCACGGATCAAATATATATATTTATAAGATTCGGGCCTGCCACCTGAATATCAGGTGGCAGGCCCAACGACCAGGGCAGGTCGTTTAGTGGCCCCTAGGAGGGTGGGGCCGGGTAGAGAATGGGGCTGAAGACAACCCGGGGAGGGGTGAGGCGTCAGCCCTCAGAATGAGGAGGAAGTTGCGGGTGGCTAGGCGTAAAGGGTGGTTAACACCGGACCAAGGACACAGTGTGGCTTCCTAGGTCTCTTGCTCTCAGTCCGCAAAAGCGCCCTTGAAGCCCTATCTAGCCTTGAGTTTGCTAAGCAGTGTTGATTGTCGAAGGGACAGCCTGTCGGTTGACAGGAACTGCACGCCCCTCTTAGCACTGGTTTTTGATACTTTTCCACCCTTCCTCCTCAGGAAGTGGTTCTACTAATGTCTTAATTATTATAGCGAAAAGCTCTGCAGTTTCAATAGAAATAAGGCATTAGCTTTTTTCTATTTTTCTTCCGACAATCAGTTCGAAAAGAGAATAAACAAATGAATGAACCTTTGAAAAGCAGACTTACCCGAAGGGGCACTTGTTGTTGTCTGTTTTCAAAGTAGAATGAATGTAGTTTAGGATACTTTGAGAA
>JAQUMB010000016.1 GCA_028718325.1 Patescibacteria group bacterium | reverse complement strand
CTCATGACAAATTAAGTCAAGTAAGGGCACATGATGGATGCCTTGGAGATTCGAACCGAAGAAGGACGTAGTAGGCTGCGATAAGCCTCGGGGAGCTGCCAAACAAGCTTTGAGCCGGGGATGTCCGAATGGAGCAATCCAGCTGGAGTCATGTCCAGTTAACGTTAACTGAATACATAGGTTAATGTAGGGTACGCGGTGAACTGAAACATCTAAGTAGCCGTAGGAAAAGAAATCAAACGATATGCCGTAAGTAGTGGCGAGCGAAAGCGGCAAAGCCTAAACTTTTTACATGGAAGCCAGACCCTAAAAATCCTTATGGATTTTCAGGGAACCCGGCGGCAATCTTACGGGCGTTGTGTAAAGAGGGTTGTAAGGTGAACATACTCTGTTTAGTCAGAGGGCAGGGTCTAGGATAAATTTATTTCAGAAATGGAGTATTTTTATTCTAAACGCTGTAATCGAGATCCGTAAATCTCGAGTAAGGTTACAAAACAAAGAATTAGTGGAACGAGCCTGGAAAGGACGGCCATAGAGGGTGATAGCCCCGTACGTAAAAATCCTTTGTCCTTATATGTTTATTCTTAAGTACGACGGAACCCGTGAAATTCTGTCGGAAGCTGGGTGGACCACCATCCAAGGCTAAATATTCGAATCTACCGATAGCGAACTAGTACTGTGAAGGAAAGGTGAAAAGAACCCCGGTGAGGGGAGTGAAATAGAACCTGAAATTATGTGCCTACAATGAGTCGGAGCCCCGCCCATAATTTACTACTGAATTAGTGGCGGCACGCGAGTGAATAACTCGGTCCTATTCGGACCAGTGCCGCGAGAGCGAACTAAGCAGAGCTATGACGGAATGATAATTTTGCATTGAGTGGTAAATTATGAGCGGGGTGACGGCGTGCTTTTTGTAGAACGAGCCAACGAGTTAATTTGTGCAGCTGGTTAAGCCCAGGGGGCGGAGCCATAGTGAAAGCGAGGATTAACAGTCCGAAATCTTAAGTTGCACTGATTAGACCCGAAACCAGGTGACCTAACCATGGGCAGGCTGAAGCGATTGTAAAAGGTCGTGGAGGGCCGAACCCACCAGAGTTGAAAATCTGGGGGATGACCTGTGGTTAGCGGAGAAATTCCAATCGAACTTGGAGATAGCTGGTTCTCTCCGAAATAGCTTTAGGGCTAGCGTCGTATATTAATCTTTGGGGGTAGAGCACTGAATAGGCTAGGGGGCGCAAGCTTACCAAACCTAAATAAACTCCGAATACCAAAGACCATTACTACGGCAGTCAGAACGCGGGGGCTAAGCTTCGCGCTCAAAAGGGAAACAGCCCAGATCGTCATCTAAGGTCCCTAAATCTATGCTAAGTGGCAAAGGATGTGAGATTGCATAAACAACCAGGATGTTGGCTTAGAAGCAGCCATGCATTTAAAGAGTGCGTAATAGCTCACTGGTCTATTGTGGTCTTGCGCCGAAAATATAACGGGGCTAAGCATAGTACCGAAGATACGGGCTTCGACGTAACGTCGGAGCGGTAGGAGAGCGTTCTATACGCAGTGAAGTCAGACTGGAAAGTCTGGTGGAGTGTATAGAAGTGAGAATGTTGGCATGAGTAACGATAAGGCGGATGAAAAATCCGCCCACCGTAAACCCAAGGTTTCCTGGGCAACGTTAATCGTCCCAGGGTTAGTCGGGCCTAAGCCGAGGCTGAAAAGCGTAGGCGATGGACAACAGGTTGATATTCCTGTACCGCTGTAATTGTTCCCTGCATGACGCTGGGCATAAAGTCGAGCAGATTTATGGCTATATCTGTTTAATCATCCGAAGGATGAGAATAAAACTACCGCAAGGTGGAATTCGACCGAAGACACAGACTAGAAAAGCTGCAGGTTAATAGATTACGGCGTCCGTACCGCAAACCAACTCAGGTAGGTGAGTAGAGTATACTAAGGTGCTCGGGAGAACCCTCGTTAAGGAACTCGGCAATACAACGGGCGTAACTTCGGGATATGCCCTGCCTCGTAGTAATACGAGGCCGCAGCGAAAGAACCCAGGCGACTGTTTATCAAAAACACAGGTCTCTGCTAAATCGCAAGATGAAGTATAGGGGCTGACGCCTGCCCGGTGCTGGAAGGTTAAGAGGAGAGGTGCAAGCCTTGAATTGAAGCCCCAGTGAACGGCGGCCGTAACTATAACGGTCCTAAGGTAGCGAAATTCCTTGTCGGGTAAGTTCCGACCCGCACGAATGGCGGAACGGTCTGGGTACTGTCTCAACGAGGGACCCGGTGAAATTGCAATAGCGGTAAAGATGCCGTTTACCCGCGACAAGACGGAAAGACCCCGTGGAGCTTTACTACAGCTTGGCATTGGATTAGGTCTTATCATATGTAGGATAGGTGGGAGACTTTGAAGTTGCGACGCAAGTTGCGATGGAGTCGTCCTTGAAATACCACCTTTGATAAGGTTTGATTCTAACCTTGACCCATGAATCTGGGCAGGGAACAGTGTCTGGTGGGTAGTTTGACTGGGGCGGTCGCCTCCTAAAGAGTAACGGAGGCGTTCAAAGGTAGGCTAGATCCGGATGGAAATCGGATTAATAGTGCAAACGCATAAGCCTGCTTGACTGCAAGACTGACAAGTCGCGCAGGGACGAAAGTCGGAGTTAGTGATCCGATGCATTTCAAGTGGGAGATGCATCGCTCAACGGATAAAAGCTACCCCGGGGATAACAGGCTGATTTCTTCCAAGAGTCCACATCGACGAAGAAGTTTGGCACCTCGATGTCGGCTCGTCGCATCCTGGGGCTGAAGCAGGTCCCAAGGGTTTGGCTGTTCGCCAATTAAAGCGGTACGCGAGCTGGGTTCAGAACGTCGTGAGACAGTTCGGTCCCTATCTGTCGTGGGCGTTGAAATTTGAGAAGAGTTGCTCCTAGTACGAGAGGACCGGAGCGAACGAACCTATGGTGTATCGGTTGTCCTGCCAAGGGCATTGCCGAGTAGCTACGTTCGGAAGGGATAAGCGCTGAAAGCATATAAGCGCGAAGCCCACTTCGAGATTAGATTTCGTTATAGATCCCTTATAGACCATGAGGTTGATAGGCTCTAGGTGTAAGTGCGGTAACGCATTAAGCTGAGGAGTACTAATAGATCGATGACTTAATTTGTATTCTAGTTATGTTTTGATTTATCAAATTATAGCTGGAAGTCGACTGGTAATTTATAATCAGCAGTGGTTATATGACTTGTGATTTTAGTCACTGGTCACCCCGCTCTTTTCAAAAAAAAGGGCGGGGTGTCTGGTGGCTATAGCGAGGAGGTCACACCTGTTCCCATCTCGAACACAGAAGTTAAGCTCCTCTGCGGCGATGATACTTGGGTCATCAAGCCCTGGAAAAGTAGCACGCTGCCAGTTTATGAAAAAGGACACGTGATTGCGTGTCCTTTTGCTATTTCTATAACTTTTTCCTTAGTATTGAGTTAACTGAATAATTTTTTGAAAGTTTGATAATTGCTTTTTGCTCTTTTGCGCCAGGGTTAATCTCTTCCATTTTATTATTCGTTAGGTCGTATATGTCTATAATAATATCTTGATAAATATTATGGGGAGAGAGCACTTCTACCTTGTCGTCCGTCATTATCTTATTTTTTACAAGTATTTCATTTTTATTATCAGTAAATATGCCAATATACTCCCAAGTTTTCTTGTATCTTCGATTTTCGGTCACTTCACCAAGCTTAGCGTCATCAAAAAGAAACCCAGTTGTGTAGTCTCTGAAATTAAGTTTTTCAAGCTCTGCCTCCAATATTTTTTTATCTTTTTCAGTATACCTGCTTGATTTGAGAAGGTCCAACGCCCTTCGATATGTAGAAGCAGTTGAAGCTAGATAATATTCGCTTTTATTTCTTCCCTCAATTTTTAATCCGGTCACTCCTGCCTCAAGAATCTCCGGTAAATACCTTATCAAACGTAGGTCTTTTGATCCCATGACACTCGTCCCATTTTCGTTTTCCTCGATTGGATATAATTCACCAGGACGCATTCTTTCCTCAAGAAAGAAATTATTGTGCGAACGAATGTGAGAACTATTTACATCTGAAGACTTCTCTCTGTCACTCGAAGAATATACGCGATAATTCCAACGGCAGGGTTGAGCACAATCACCGAGGTTGGCTTCTCGTCCTGTCATATAGCGAGATAAAAGACAGCGTCCAGAGTATGAAATACACATAGCCCCGTGAACGAATATTTCAAGCTCCATCTCAGGAGCGGCTGTGTGAATATTTTTTATTTCATCTAAGGTTAGTTCACGAGCCAAAACAATCCTTTTTATCCCTTGTTTTTTCCAGAACTTAACACTCTCAATATTTAACGTATTTGCCTGGGTTGATAAATGAATAGGGATATTTGGTGCAATCTTTTGTGCTAAGGCAACTATTCCAGGGTCAGCAATAATAAATGCGTCAGGATAGAACGAGGCCACCTTTTTCATGTCTGACTCAAGCCTTTTCAGATGCTCATTGTGAGCAAAGATATTAAATGTGACAAAAAGTCTCTTATTTAGGCTGTGTGCATGGTCGATAGCTTCTTTGACTTCGCTTAGTTCAAAACGGACCTCAGCTTTACGAAGCGAATATTCATTCAAGCCAACGTATACTGCATCGGCACCATATTGAAAAGCAATCTTTACTCTTTCCAGATCGCCACCGGGCAAGATTAATTCAGGTTTTTTCACAGCCCTAGTGTAACAAAAATAAAGTTAAAATACTATGTTATACACAGCTTCTATAAAAAAGACTTGACAAACATGAGTCTATATGATAGTATATAAATGTAATCTTAACGATTACCTTGAAAACTTAAAGATTTTGGTTGGAGGGTTCGACTGAACTTGAGCCATAAGGTCACTGGAAGGACGCGTACCGCGTCAAAAAAAGCGGGATATATCAAATTATTTTGATCCCATTGCTTCTTCTCTCGACACATGAGCAAAGATTGGTTGACCCTCTTTTCGTTTAAGACAGGTCAAATTGACTTGGAAAAAGGACGCGAGATTATCTGTATTGTAGGATTCGTACCTATGAGATGGAGCTGGCGTCTTTTTTGTTATTGCATATTCTTCTTCTGGTGCTACAATGATAGCCTAAAAAGGAGAATTATTATGGGAGAACAAGTCTCAAAACCTCTGTGGAAACAATTATTAGTACCAATCACTTTAGTCATCATTTTTGTTCTTTTAGTCTGGGGGGTATATAGAATCCAGAGATCATTTCAAGTTCAGCCAAATCTAGATGTGGCAATACCAGAAATCTCGAATACCCAGGAAGATAGTATTAACCTAACCGGGAAAACAGCCAGTGATGCGACTGTTACAATAAATGATAAAAAAATAGCAGTGAATAAAGATGGTAATTTCACTTATCTATATATTCTAAACCCTGGAGAAAATAAGATTATTTTTAAGGCAAAAAAAGATTCATCGGAGCCTACAACAGTTGAAAAAATCGTTGTTAGAGAACCAAAACCTATAGTTACTACAAGTCCATCAAGTGGTCCAAGCTTGCAAAATGTTTCAAATAATTCAGGGTTAACAACTTCAGGCCCAGCAGAGAACATTGGAATTATTGGATTAGCCGGGATAATTATTAGCAGCGGTCTATATTTTAAAAGTCTGAAAAAAACAAAAAAAATTATTCCAAGCTATAAACTCTTTACATAGAAGATAATTTCGGATATAATTTGTATTTAGCGAGTGCGCTGAAACAGCACTTCAAAATTGTGTGTGTTCACTATTTAATAGTAGTGGATAAATCTATGCACAAAGAGGTTTTTTAATGACAAAACAGACATTAAACATGGAGGATCTTCTGGCCTCCGAAGAGGAGTCCTTTAGAACTTTATCTGAGGGAGATACAGTTGAAGGAACAATAGTCTCTATTACCAAAAACGGGATTTGGCTCGATTTAGGCAAATTTGGTGGTGGTTTAGTTGTTGGGCCAGAGATAAGAGACAGGAGCGTCATAGCTGATCTGAAAGCCGGTGATTCGATTACTGCTAGTGTTTTAGAAACAGAATATGAGGATGGAAATGCCCTCCTTTCTTTGAAAAAAGCATCTAGAGAAAAGATCTGGACAAGGCTAGCAAAAATGGTTGAAACCAAAGAGCTAGTTTCACTTCGGCCAATTGATGCAAACAAGGGCGGACTGTTGATGGAAATTGAAGGAGTAAGAGGTTTTTTGCCTGTTTCACAACTTTCAACAGAAAATTATCCTAGAGTAAGTGATAAAGACGAAATACAAATTCGCCTATCCGGCCTGATAGGGAGGCCGATGGATGTAATAGTTTTAGATGCTGATGAAAAGGAAAGCAAGCTAATTTTTTCTGAAAAAGAAGCCAAAAAGAATGAAATGTCTGAGGTGATAAATAAGTTTGCCATAGGTGATAAAATTAAAGGGACGGTTACTGGCATTGTCGATTTTGGTATATTTATTAATGTCAATGGAGTTGAAGGTCTTGTTCACATCTCAGAGATTGCTTGGGATAGGGTTGAAGACCCAACCAAAATAGTAAAAATCGGCGATGAAGTAGAAGCTTTAATCATAGGGATCGAAAATGATCGATTCTCATTGTCCTTGAAGCGCCTGACCGAAGACCCTTGGGCCGAAACAGCTAAACAATTCAAGGTAGGAGAAATAGTAGATGGAGAGATAACTAGGATTACCCCCTTTGGTGCTTTCGCCCGAATCCATGATAATATCGAAGCACTTGTTCACATTTCAGAATTAGCGGAAGGCCATATCAAAGATCCTAATGACGTAGTCGAAACAGCCAAAAAATATAAGTTTATGATTTTAAGTATAGATAAGGACAATCACAAAATAGCTTTGTCTCTAAAAGCGGTTAATGAAAAAGAAAAAAACAAGACATCAAAACCGGAAATTGATAACAAAAAGGCTGAGAGCAAAGTGAAAACAGAGGCAAAGAAAACCAAAGAAATCAAAAAAAAGGCAATCAAAGAGGAAAAATAAGCATGTAATGACAGCTTCCTTTGCTTGAATTTAATATTTTATTCAAAACCCCTCAATATTGCCATGAAAAATAGGGGTTTTGTATTTAGAGAAAATATGGATAAAGAAAAAATTAAGATTCCGAAGATTATAACAGTTGGAGACCTATCTAAAAGATTAGGGGTGTCCGCTGCTTCTGTAGTGGCAGAATTAATGAAAAATGGTGTTATGGCCACGATTAACGAGAGTATTGACTTTGAAACGGCTGCCATTATTTCGGAATACTTAGGGCTAGAGGTTGAGGAAGAAATTAATAATAATCAAAAAGGTGATGAAGAGGTAATCGAAAAAAAAGTAAAGGCCAACCTCACTACTAGGCCTCCGGTAGTTTCAATTCTTGGACACGTTGATCACGGTAAGACTGCTCTTTTGGATGCAATTCGTCATACTAATGTTGTAGCCGGGGAAGCTGGAGGGATAACTCAACATATTGGAGCGTATCAGGTAGAGAGGAATAAGAAGAAAATTACTTTCGTTGATACTCCAGGACACTCTGCCTTTGAGGAAATGAGAGCACACGGGGCTCAGATAACAGATATAGCCATTGTCGTGATTGCAGCTGATGATGGTATAAAGACTCAAACACTGGAAGCGATCAATCATATAAAAAATGCCCACACATCTTTGATAGTTGCAATTACAAAAATCGATAAACCTGAAGCAGATGCGCAAAGAGTAATGCAACAACTAGCCGAAATTAATTTAATTCCAGAAGAGTGGGGAGGTCACACCTTGTGTGTCCAAGTCTCTGGGAAAACAGGAGTAGGGGTTGATGATTTACTTGATCTTATACTTTTGTTAGCGGATTTAAAAAACCTTCAGGCTGATGAAAAATCACCAGCAACCGGAGTAGTTGTGGAATCTCATATGGATAGCGGGAAAGGCCCCGTGGCAACCATACTGATACAAAACGGAACTCTTAAAGTTGGTGATTGTATGCAAATCGGGGAAACTTATGGTCGTGTTAGATCTATTGCTAATGATCTTGGCAAAAAAATAAAGGAAGCTTTTCCTAGTATGCCGGTCAGAGTTGCCGGAGTAAAAAAGGTTGCAATGATTGGCGAACCTTTTATTGTTTTCTCTGATGAAAAGGGCGCTAGGGGGGCATGTGATAATTTCAAAAAAGCCTGTGTTGTTAAAACCTATAGCTCGGTAAAAAAAATTAATTTAGAGACCATAACAAGTTCAATCGCTGAGTCTGATGTCAGGGAGCTAGCAGTTGTAGTAAAAGCCGATGTTCAAGGATCTTTGGACGCAATCCTTCAGGCATTTGATAAATTCAGTACGCCGGAGGTGAAGGTTCGTGCCGTTCATGCAGGAGTTGGTGAAGTCAATGAATCAGATATTATGAGAGCAACAACCGCCAGTAAGTTGATCGTTGCCTTCAATACCGCCGTTCCACAGGCCATTAAACAAATCGCCAAAACCGAAAATGTTAACATCTCAAGTTACAAAATAATTTATGAATTACTTGATGACATCAAAAAAGCTTTGGAAGATCTATTACCACCAAAGATTATCGAGATAATTATAGGTAAGTTAGAAGTTCTTCAGATCTTTTCAACGAGCAAAAAGTTAACGGTTTTAGGGGGTAAAGTTACTGAAGGAAAAATCGAAAAAGGGGCAAGGGCCAAAATAATGAGGAAAGATGAAGAACTTGGCAAAGTTAAAGTCACATCTGTCAAGAGAGGCAAGGAAGAAGTTACTCAAGCTCAGATAGGAATGGAGTGTGGTCTGGGAGTTGAAGGATTAAATGATATTCAGCCGAAAGATCAAGTTGTCCTATTTGCTCTCGAGGAGCAAAAACAAACCCTAAATGTCAAAATTTAAATGTCGAAGAGAACATATAGAGTAAATGAATTAATAAAAGAAGAAGTTAGCCAAATTCTACTTAAAGAACTTGGTAGTGACTTTGGCTTTATTACAGTGCTGGCGGTAGACACAAGACGAGATCTCAGACATGCTACAGTGTGGGTTAGCATCATTGGCGAAAAAGCTAAAGCAATTTTAACGCAATTAGAAGATAAAGAAAAGAATATCCAATCACAGCTAAATAAAAGGCTTGTCTTAAAATACGTTCCGAAGCTGACATTTGAACTAGATCATTCCGGGGAATATGCTACTGAGATGGGGAAAACTTTAAAAAAAATAAGAAATGACCAAAAATAAAGCTCAGATAGTAGATAATATTATCAGAAAATCAAAAAATATTGCGCTTATGGGCCACCGTGATGGTGATGGAGATTGTTATGGTGCAATGATTGGTCTCTATCTATCACTTATCAAGCTAGGGAAGAATGTGCAAATATATAGTGAAAATGATTTGCCCGACTCACTACAATTTTTAAGAGAAAATAACCAGATTATATTTACTAACAAATATCAAGAAGAGATTGACTGTTTTGTTATTTTGGACACATCTGATAAAAATATAATTTCTGTGCCGAGCGTAGCAGATAAATATTTTTCGGACAAAAGAGTTACAAGCATTTTATTAGATCATCATGAAAGAGGTGAACTTGCAGCCAACGTTGATTGTGCTTGGGTTGAACAAAAATACTGCTCAACCGCTGAATTGGTATTTGATTTAATCAAAGGGATGGAAATTGATATTGACAGTGAAATTGCTACTGCTCTTTTGACCGGCATCGATACAGATACTTCTAGTTTTCAAACTCAGAATACAACAAGTGAAGCATTTGCGAGTGCTTCATACCTGATTGATAAAGGTGCTAGACTCTACGATATTGTTCAGAACACTTATTTCAACAATACGGTTGACTCCTTAAAAATAAGAGCCTTAGTTATCGACAGGCTAGTTGTTAATCGGAAATACAATGTAGCAATGTCGTATTTACTAAACGAGGATTTTCGCAATCTTTGCTCAGAAGAAGCCTCTAGGATGATTGGCCAAGCAAACTTTTTAAATACCCTGAAAAGTAAAAAAATGATTATCTTTATGTCTGAAATAGAATCAGGGGTTGTTAGAGTTAGTCTTCGAACCAGAGATCATAAGGTGGATGTTTCAAAATTTGCAAAGGCTTTAGGTGGTGGTGGCCATGTTAAAGCCGCAGGCTTCTTAATCAAGGGTCACTTGATATTTGATGGATCAGTTATAAAGATTGTTTAAAAATCTTGACGATGGAAGAAAATAAACGTATTTTTATATTACATAAGGAGGAGAGATGACTCCCATTTCAGCTAAAGTGTTAATTATTGAAGATGATCGGTACATTTCTAAAATGTACCAATTAAAATTGAGCCTTGACGGCATGGATGTTCAGGTTGCTGACAACGGGCGAATTGGTGTTGAGAAAGTTAAAGAATTTAAACCGGAAATTATCTTGCTTGACATACTTATGCCTGAACTCGATGGTTATGAAGTCTTAAAAATTATAAAAAATGATTCTGAGACAAAGAACATACCAGTTCTCATCCTGAGTAATTTAGGTCAGGAAGACCACATTCAAAAAGGCTTGCAGCTCGGAGCCGCTGGCTATATTGTAAAGAGCCAATATACTCCATCGAAGGTAGTAGATAAGATTAAAGAGGTTCTAGACGGAACTGTTGACAATAGTGAGAAACCTTCTCAAGAAGAAGATCAGTCGGAAGCCGAAGTTTAATGTAAAATTGCTCCATCAATTTTTCTATAACCGTTTAGAAAATCGGTAATTAACATCTCATTTTTATCTTCAATCTGTACCCTAGTAATATTTATTGAATCCTTACCACAGCCAATTATAAGTCCCCGATTAAGAACAACAACATAACCGGGCTCTAATACTTTTTTTTCAATCTGACCTTCCAATATTTTTAACATTTTTCCATCCCAAGATGTAAAAGCATTAGGCCAGGGGATGAAAGCACGAATTTGCCTCTCAATATCAGTTGCTGACCGACGCCAGTCAATCAGACCGTCTTCCTTTCTGATCATAGTGCAGTATGTTGCTTTTTCTTCGTCTTGAGGTAGCACATCGACTTCCCCGTTTATATATCGAGGAATAATTTGAACTATTTCGTTTGCTCCCGCTTCAGCTAATTTTTCATAAAGAGTAGAAGTTGTTTCTTTTGGATCAAGTTGAACTTTTACTTTGGAAACAATTGGTCCGGCGTCTAACTTATTTGTCATTTTTATAACTGTGATGCCAGTTTCTCTGTCGCCGTTTAGTATAGCGGTAGGTATTGGGGATGGACCGCGGTATTTAGGTAATAGAGAACCATGAATATTCAAAGCACCATAGCATGGAATTGCTAAAATATTATCTGGTATTACTTTACCGTAGGCAGCAACAACAATAATGTCTGGGTTAATCTGGCTCGTGATATTAAATAATTCATCATTTGATAATGGTTGATAAACTAATAGTTTGAGTTTGCTAGCAGTCTCCATTACCTGAGAAGGTTTTGGCAATGCTCCGCGACCTGATTTTTTTGTAGGCTGGGTAATAACACCGCAAACATTGAAGCCAAAGTTGTATATATTTTCTAGAGCTTTCGAAGCGAACAGGGGAGTTCCAAAGAACATTACACGGGTTTTTTCTACTCTCATAGAACGATTATAACAAAAAACGTTTTATATTGAATAGTGATTAACAGGAAGCTAGATCTATAAGGAGTAAACAATATAGCTATAAAATGTTATAATATATACAATGAAGACAGAGAAGATATTATGAATAATAAAATCATGATTTTTATAATTGTAGTCATTGTCATTGTGATTGCTGTTTTGGGAGGAGTTTTTTACCTGACGCCGTATAAGCAAAGTATCAGTAAAACACCGTCAGGAAGTCAAGCAACTCAAAATACAAATCAAAACGAAGTGACTATCAAAGACTTTAGTTTTAGCCCGGAGGCCATCACAGTGAAAGCTGGTTCCAGTGTTACTTTTACAAACAAGGATTCAGTAACCCATACCATTACTGAGACAAATAAGGCTTTTGACAAAGAAATCGGGCCTGGCGATACCCTGAAGATTACTTTTGATAAAGCGGGGACTTACAATTATCATTGCTCCATCCACCCATCGATGAAAGGCAAAGTCATTGTCCAATAATAATGAGTTAGAACTTAACCCTGTATCTCCTGATCAGTTTTAAGTTCTTTTAGTTTAGATTTATCCGGGATAAGATCAATAAACAGGACCCCGTTCAGATGGTCTATCTCGTGTTGCATGACCCTGGCTAGCAAACCACCGGTATTAATCAGAATTTTTTTGCCCTTGATATCTTTGGCCACAACCTTGACTTTTTTGGGACGACTAACCGGACCAAAAATATTAGGAACACTAAAACAGCCTTCATCCATTTCCACCTTTTCTTTTGAGAACTTTACAATCTCTGGGTTTATCAAGATAGTCAGGGGGATATTTTCATAAATTATATTACCCTCCTCGTCTTTGGACCCGCGAGATTCAATAATAATGATACGCAGATTTTTGCCAACCTGGGGAGCTGCTAAGCCTAAGCCTGGCTTGGATCTCAACGTGTCGATCATGTTGTTTATGAATTGAACAATTTCCGGTGTAATAGTTTCAACCGGCTCTGACTTTTTTCTTAATCCTTTATTTTCTTGGGTAATAATAGTTAGAATCATAATATTATTCCATTTGGGTCAATATCAATTAACCATTCGTTATTAACTAATTTATTAATTCTTTTTATGTTTGATATAGTTTTAACCTGTTTTTGGATAGGGACTTTCAGGGTAATCTGCCAACGATACTTATTAGCAAGTTTCGGAATAAATGCCGGAGAAGGTCCTAGTAACGTTATCTTTTCATCCTTGAATTCATCTTCTAGCTTTTTTGCCAAATCCTTTGCCTTATGTTCAGCAATATCATAATCAGAATCATTATACATCAAATTAACTAATTGGACAAAGGGGGGATAGCCTAGTTCTTTACGCTCCTGTATTTCATGTTTATAAAAACCCTGATAATCATGTTTACTAGAGAGTCTTATAGCGGGGTTGTCAGGGTTATATGTCTGTAAGACAACCAAACCAGGAAACTTGCCCCTGCCCGTTCTCCCGGCTACTTGAGTCAAAAGGTCGAATGTGCGTTCACTAGCATTGTAATAGGGGAAGTTAATCATGGTGTCAGCGGAAATTATTCCTACGAGTCCGAGATTGTCAAAATCCCACACCTTTGTTATCATT
>JAQUMB010000015.1 GCA_028718325.1 Patescibacteria group bacterium | reverse complement strand
CCGACACTGGTTCACAATAATCGGACTTGCACTTCTCGTCATTGGCGTCCGTTACCGATTGCAAGGAGGATTTCTGACCGGTCATGGCAAAACAGCCTACGAGATACCGCTTTTGATCACCGCGTACATCATTATCGCCATTGGCATCATTCTCGTCTTGATGGCCATCATCAGTTACCTCGTCCTCCTCCTGAGAAAATTAAGAATGGCCAAAAATGAGCTTGCCAACGAATAGCTCAATCCGCCTGAGAATAAAAGAAAACCGCTTATCTTATTCCAGGCGGTTTTCTTTTTATAAGTGTTTTTCTTCAAATACTATTCTGTCGGCTTTTCGTCCCCGGTAGTTCCTTCGTCATTTATGGATTTCATTCCTTTTCGCTTTTTCATGTAGAGAAAAGTCGATACGCCAGCCAAGATTATGATTAGAGTTCCTAATACACCAAGAAGCCAGTATAGATTCTCGCCGATAAAGGTTTTGTCAGAAGCGACTATTGCTTCTTTTTCACCAAGATAACGAACCTTGAAAAATTCTGTTTTTTCACTTCCTTTGTCTCCCTTTACTGTCTGCGCCTGGATTGAATAATTTGTCTTTGTTTTAAGGTCTAAATCTTTGAGTTCAACGGTCCATTTGCCTTTTGTATCGACATCAGCCGTATACTTTTTGTCAGCAACAAAAACGTTAACTTTCTGCCCGGCCAGCGCCGTCCCAAAAAGTTCTAATTTTTCACCCTTGTAGACCGCTAGTGTATTACTGCTGGCTATAGTCACCGCCTTGCCGTCTTTTTCAACTTTGGTTAGTTCCGGGATATCTATCTTTTCGTCAATAGCTGCTGCTGTTGCACTAGGTTTCTCAGTGGTCGCCTGTTGATCAGAAGTCCCATTTGTATTCGGATCAGTGGCTGGTGCAGAAGGAGCCTGATCTTTCGTCCCATAGATCTTGAATGTCCAATCGGCTTGAAACTCGACCGGATATGGATTGGTATCCAAAATTCCCGGATTGTCAATGTAAGCTTGTCCATCAGGATATTTGTCCCCCGAGCTCGTACTAAGATACCATTTCGATTCGTTATTTAGAGCTGAAATCCAGACTAAATATGTATCACCGGGCGTAACTGTCAACGGGTCAAATTGCCAATAATACCACCTGGCCGTTCCGTCACCGACTTGAAAAGGATCAGGCAACAAAGGATTAGCACTACCGGATTTGGTAATCTGAATTGTCATATGGTCATTTGGTGCTCCATAAAGAAACAAACTAACCTGGTTGATTTTGTTAACAGTTGGTTTAAATGATTGTCCGCAATAAGTATGTCCCTTGATTTTGTTCCAATTGTTCTGTAAGGTCTGAGATTGATCAAGATTATACTCGATCAAGGTAAAAGCCCTCGCTGAACCAAAAATACCGACCACAAGTATCAGGGCCGATATAAACACAAAGATTCTTTTCACTTTTCCTCCTTTTGTCTGATCAATCATTTTCTGTCGATCAGCTTTTTGTTTTCTTTTATTGTAGCAGATAAATATACTTGTCAACAACATTTTGAACAACATTATTGTGCAAGCCATCTTAGACATATAGAAAGCGGGGATTTTCGGAACATTTCGAAAATCCCCGCGAGCCAGGTTAGGATTGTTTTTGTTTCACTCCTGCGGCAAAACTCCCTTCAGCTTCTTTGATGGTCGAGTAGATATCAAACATCTTGTCAAAACCAAGAATCGCAAAGGTGTTTAGGAGGTACCCGCTATTGATTACCAAAGCCATTCTGCCGTCGTGAGCCCTGAGTCGTTTCAGACTACTGACGAGGATACCAAACGACGTGGAATCAAAAAAAGTTACCTCCGAATAGTCAATGATGATTTGCCTTTGTCCGTCTTGGATTGCATCTACGATCAGCCATTTGAAAGTTGGAGCTGCGTAAATATCGATTTCACCTACCAGCAAAATATGGGTTAGTTCTCCGTTATCGACCCTTACTAAGTTAAAAGGTGCCCCTCTCATTCCAATCCCCCAGTTTTGGTACCTAACTTTTCAGTTACCAGAATTAGAAAATACCACTTTATATCCTTTGGGTCAACATTATTTAGGTATCATAAAGTCAAATTTCTTGACTTATGTCAATATTTATGACATATTATTGTTTATTAGAGAGAGGCTTTTGCTTTTCTCGTTGTACCTGGGGAGGGACAAGATGCGTAGAATCAACCCTGTATTTGACGTCGATGACAGTCAGACCCCGTGTTGCTGCTTAGAAGAAGACCATAAGTGCAATTGCGACTGCTCTTGCAGCATTTGTCCGGAGAACGCAGTTCCGGTTGGTCTGATCGGAGTAAAGAATTTCCCCGGAATCGGCGACAACAGGAACAACATCTCCTCCATTTTTCGCTAGATCCCTATAAAGAACATCCATAAATCTTCTACTAGGAGGAGATTTATCACTTTCTCAAGGAAGTGATAATGACAAAGGGGGCCAATCCTTCTTTCGATGTACCTGGGAGGTTATAGGATGACAAAGGAGCCGAAAGATTACGGATTCTGTGATCCTGAAATCGATGAGGTCGATCGTCGTTGTCCCAACAAGTCAGGTTTCCGCTGTAGTCAAGAGGGCTTTCTCTGTATCTTCTGTCCAGACGATGCCATACCGATCGGTCTGGTAAATTTCCAGATCCAAGACGAGGCTTTCATCAAGACTGGTGAGGTCTTCACAAGGGTTTACAGACGCATCCACTGACCCGTCTCCATGCGCCCCGCTTGCAAATTATATTGCAAGCGGGGCGTTCGCTATTTATACGGCTTTGCGATAACCACTAGCCTTTCCTTATCAGTTCCGACTGGCCAACAAGTCATCAGCGTAAGTTGCTCTTTTTCTGTCGGTTCTGTAATTGAAATATCGCTAGCTTGAATGATTTTTTTCTCAGACACAGAATATTTATAGTTTTTATTGTTATAGTTAATTAATATTTCATCTTTTACAGCCAAGTTATTTAATTTTGCAAAAACTGTTGAATAAGGACCAGCCCCCCAAACCCCGCTAGAGTGGCCAAATATCAATATATTGCTGCCAGAGGCCGGTAAAGCTGTATTTTTGTAATGAGCTACTCCTAATTTCAGTGCTTGATTGTAGGTTTTATCACTATTTCCATCAACGTTTGGTACTACATTTACCCTTACGCCTATTTTTGGGATGGATAATTCAAATTGTTTTACCACCCCGATATCGCTAGTTTCACCGATATAAACGGTTGGCTTTTTGATTGTTGGTTTTTTATAGTGACTAGAATAGTAGTTATCAATTAGGCCAATTGAAACAACAAATACGACAAAAACCAGGATACCGGTAATAACCCGCGCAATGTATTTTTTGTTATTTTTAAGTTTGTTTTTTTCTTCTCGCAAGCTGAAATCCTATAAACAATAGAAATCCGCCCAATACTGCATAGGGAAAAATTTTATCTAGCATATTAGCCCCCTGAACACCGGTTTTTGGTAACGTCTGAGCAACGGCCGTTGTTGTTTGGGCGTTCCTAACCAAAAGCCTAACACTAGATTGTGCTACCTCGGCAGCATATGCCTGGTTGACAAAAGGGTTCTGAACTGGGGCAAATTGGCTATCATCGAGAGCCAGTTTACCGACAATCACCGCTCCGTCTGGAGCGTTCTCATTAATTTTAGCGGTAATAGAGCCAACCTGTACTCCGTCACCAGTCCCCAAGCTTTGCGACAAACTGATTTGACTATCACCATCGTATGTATAACCTATCCCGTCATTGTCTATATCGTCTGTGCCATTAGAAAAAAAGTCTAAACCGTCGAGATATTCTCCTCCTGTAAAACTAACATCGTATCTAGGGTTAAGCGTCAAATCAGATGTTACTAAGCTCGTCATTCCCAAAAAAGTTACCGTATCACCAGGCGCAACAACGACAACAGCTCCTTGACCGTTATCTCCTGATACTCCTGTCCCAGTAGCAGAGTAATTAAACCAATCACTTTGATTCTCTGGATCACAGGAATCAAGCTTGCAAACGAATGCTCCGAAGATAAGGGCATCACCGCTTTCACTCAGATCATATACAGCCGTACCAGGCATCGGAGCTGCCGAAACAAAACCAGGGATGACAAATAAAGACAATAACATGATAATTTTTGCGATCTTCTTCATTTTTTTCCTTTCAAGTCCTTTTGGACTCTTTTTGTTTTTATATATTATCATTATAGCTCATTTTATCTATTGTCAAATAGATAGTGTCCATTCTCAGCTGCCCACATAACAAACAAGCCACCACAAATTACAAGAGGCTTTTCGTTTAGTTGAATCTCACCGTCTTTAGAATTAAATCAAAAGCTTCTGCATAGTCACCGGCTAACGAAGCTCCTTGATCTGTTGGATAGGTAAAGACAATTTTATACAAAGACCCATTCCTTATAAATTGGGCTGTTATTTGTCGATTTTTCTCTTCTCCGTTATTTGTATCTTTATCTGTACTAATAACGATATACGCCTCAGCACAAGCAACCTTTCCTGTGGATGTCGCACTAACAACAAATCCTTGTGAATCATCAAGTTTTTTGTTTACACTCACTTTCTTTATTGCCCCCTCGCTTTTCGTAACTGATAGTTTAGCCTTAGGCTCAGGTGATTCAAATAGAACCACTTTATCAGTGCTATCACTCGTCTTTGTCCAGTCTTGCGGCACTTGGAAGCTATATTTGTAAGCCATATTTTCTACCGTCTGCCAATTTTTAACGTTCTCTGTTTGAGTGGCACTTAAGTCTATAGCACAGTTACTATTTTCAGCTGTTTCACGGTTTTTTTGCGAGATTATGAGGCTTGTTAACTTTTTTTCGGAAGTAATAGCATTATTATAGCTGCTACAAACCTCTTTGCTGGTTAAATAATAGAACGCGCCAAAGATGATAAGGGCAATTATCAGACCACATAATACTCCTAAGCCAAATATCCCAGGACGAAAAAACTTCTTTTGTTCTTCTTGGTTCTTGTCCTTTTTTATATTTCCTCCGTTTGTTTCGGAATTGGTTTCTTCTCCCTGCCCAGATTCCCCTAAGATGCTTTCCTGGGTATTCTCATTTGTAGCCACGGTAGGACTTTCAGAATTTTGCTCTTCTTCGAGCTCTTTCTTTTCTTCTTCTTCAAATTTCTCAGTAAAAACCGCTTCTTTTTTATCTTCGGCCAGAGGCTCTTCGGCAAAGACTTCCTTGGCTACTTCAGGGTCCACTTCTTCGGTTTCATCCTCTATATCTGAATCTGAGCCTTGAATTTTTAGGTTCTCCGTTTCTTTTTTCTCTTTTTTGTTTACTTTTTTTGCCATACCCCTCCTAATATTTATATATAGCTGATACCAATTTGAATTAGATAAAGTAACAAGTACGCAATGATTGGTGATAAATCCATCACCCCTCCTATCGGTGGAATAATCTTTCTGATTGGCGCAAGTAACGGTTCCGTGACATCAAACAAAAATTTTCTGACTCTAGGGAAACCGCTCGGCACCCAACTTAGGATTACACGGGCGAAAATCAATATCATTAAAATATTTGTCAGGATGTTAACAAAATTGACTATAAAAATTTTGTTCATAGTTGAAGAAAGTTTTTTAGATCGCCGCTTGCGGGGATTTCACCGCGCCAAACATAGACCTCTCTACCGTCATCCTGTGTTACAACAAAAGAAGGCGAACTAAATATTTCAAATATTTCCGCCAACTGGTGAGTATTTGCCTCATCCAGATCATAATATTCTACGGTCTGGTCGTCGTCTTCTAGCTCTTTTGCCAAAAGCAAAGCCTCTTCTGTCTGAGGGTTGTCTTCTTTTGTAAAAACCTTTAACACCATGAATATAATATATCAGAAAAATTTTGACTATTCTAATAAATATCCATTAAAAGGAGAAGACCCAGCCCCGATTTTCGAATGTCGACGTTACGTCGACAAGAAATTCGTTGCTGGGTCTTTAGGCTCCACCTTGCCCCTCTCGGGGGCCTGAGACTTCGAGTCTCATCTGTGTGCCCTACCCGGGCACGGGGTGGAAGGATCCGTTTAGCCCCGGATCTTGGGCATTCCTACTTCGGCATTCCTCAATTCCCCCATGGCGCCGATGGTTGTAGGCCGATCCGTTTGACTCCTGGCATCAAGCGGAACTGGCTAGCGATAGCTTCCGTCGGAGGATGCTACCACTTATCCTGACGACCCATTTGGGTGGTCAGTCGGGGTTGCCATTCCCCTGAGTTTCACCGGTTTGTAACAGCTGTTATTGCTCCGGTGCCAAGATGCGTCACTTGCTTGAAAGGGAGTTCGTGACGTTAACTAGGTCTAAACGCTGACCCAACCCTTTCGCTGACTTTCTGTTTCATCTAAAACGTGTAATATTGTATCATTATATTATATATTTGTCAAGTGTTTTTTGTTCAGAGTTATTCGACAGTCATGCTTTTGGCTAAATTCCTTGGTTTGTCTATACCAAATCACTGTCCAGCTATTACTCAGCCAGGAAGATGGAGTTAACCGTTATAGCGCGTTTTCTTCATTTCCTACTGCTTTTAAAGACTAGAAGAAGTCCGATCAAAATCAACAAAAAAGGCCAAAAATAATTCCAAACATCTATCCTAAAATAATTTTGTAAGAAAAACATTATTCCTAAAAAGATTAAGATTAAACCCCAAAATGCCCAACCGTTAAGGCCTCTGCCGTTATAATTATTCCTTTTGGTATTATGCTTTTCCTCGATGATCTCAGCCTCTATAGTTTCATCATTTTTATCTGCCATTTTTACTCCTATTTTTAACATTCATGATTATATCAAAATTATGATAAGTTTTCATGAATAACCACTTTACTGACATGTGCTGCCATGATTTTTCTGATTTCTCCTAGCTCATTCATGGAAAAACTGGCTTCTGTTTTTAATTTCTTGTCCAGGGTTATTTGTGACCTGAATCCTTGGATTGTATAGGCTTTAGCCCCATCCAAAAGCTTTCCTATCGTTTGAAAATCAGAGAGTTTGTGATAGTAGGGCAAAACTGTTGTCCTAAACTCATATTCAACCCCAGAGCTTATAATAATTTTGATGCTTTCTTGAATAACATTTTTATTCAAATATTTTGAAATTTTCGGATATGCTCCAAGGGATCCTTTGATATCCATAGCAACATAATCAATCAGGTTTTTGTCCAAAAGAGACTGCAGCTTTACAGGATTGCTGCCGTTGGTGTCTAGTTTAATAGCAAATCCTAATTTTCTAATACTTTTTATAAAATCTTCCAATCCCTCGTGGATGATCGGTTCTCCTCCCGTTATAACTACTCCGTCTAGTTTGCCCTTTCGGGTATTCAAATATTCGAAAACTTTATCTTCACTGATGTTACCTTTTTTCATCGGGATTAGGTCTGGGTTATGACAAAACCCACATTGAAAATTGCAGCCTTGTGTAAAAACCACGGCTGCAATTTTCCCTGGGAAATCAATCAATGAAGTTTTGATTAACCCGCTAATCTCCATTTCTAACAACGGCTTGAATCTAAATCAAATGTTACTCGATCTGTATATTCAGCTTTTTTGCCATCATTCCACTGATTAACCGGCCTGATATACCCAACTACACGAGAATATATCTCACATTCTGTTCTTTTTGCCTCCAAATTTCCTTTTTCCTCTAAAGCCATTTTTACCTCCTTAGACTTTTACTTTTTGTTTTATGTTTATGTCAATTGTTGTCTGTGGTAAATAACCAATTTCTTGATCACAAACTGGACAATATTTGTGTTCACCCTTTAAGTAGCCGTGTTTGGGACAGACAGAAAAGGTCGGTGATAAAGTGAAATAAGGTAAGTGATAATTTTCAGAAATTTTCTTCACCAAATTTTTAACTGAGTTTATATCATCCAGTCTTTCCCCGACAAAGATATGCAGGACGGTACCGCCGGTATACATGGTCTGGAGGCCGTCCTGCAAGTCAAGTGCTTCAAAGATATCCTCGGTATAATTAACTGGCAATTGGGTAGAATTAGTATAATATGGATTTGCTCCAAGACCTTTATAAGCCTCTTCGTTTGCCACCAAAATATCGTTATATTGCTCTTTATCTCTTTTGGCAAAACGTGTTGTTGTTCCTTCTCCAGGGGTTGCCTCCAAGTTGTACATATTTCCGGTTTCTTCTTGATAAGAACTCATCCGTTCACGCATATGATTCATTACTTTTATCGCAAATTCATGGCCCTTTTTTGTCGTAATATTTTCTTTATCATTAAATAAATTTCTAACCGACTCGTTCATACCCAAAAGTCCAATCGTCGAAAAATGGTTTGCCCAGTAACAACCGAAGCGTTTTTTGACATCTTCCAGATAGAACCGTGCAAAAGGGTATAGTCCCTGATCCATGAATCTCTCTATTACCTTACGTTTTATCTCCAAAGATTCTTTGGCCAAATCCATTAAGTGATCTAATCTCTCTAAATATTCTTTTTCATTTCTCGTTACATAGCCCAATCTTGCCATATTAATCGTTACCACACCGATACTGCCCGTTAAAGGGTTTGAGCCAAATAACCCCCCGCCTCTTTTCCGTAACTCTCTATTATCTAATCTAAGCCTGCAGCACATACTTCTTGCATCATCAGGAGACATATCCGAATTAACAAAATTCGAGAAGTATGGGATCCCATACTTTGCCGTCATCTCCCAAACAGGATTAAGCTTATCATTGTCCCAGTTAAAATCCTTGGTGATGTTGTACGTTGGAATTGGAAAAGAGAATATCCGTCCATTAGCGTCGCCTTCTAACATTACTTCGGCAAAGGCTTGATTGACCAGGTCCATCTCTTCCTGAAAATCCTTGTACTTTTCCTTTTGTGGTTTCCCACCAATAATGACACTTTCTTCTGCTAGCTGCCCAGCTGGGTTTAGATCCATGGTAATATTTGTAAAAGGAGTTTGGAAGCCAACCCTCGTTGGGATATTCATTCCATAAACAAATTCCTGCATCGCTTGCTTGACTTGTTTATAATCCAGATTGTCAAACCTGACAAACGGAGCGACCAAAGTATCAAAGTTCGAAAAAGCAACTGCCCCTGCGCTTTCTCCTTGCACTGTGTACATAAAGTTAACAACCTGGTTTAGGAGTGCTTTGAGATGTTTTGCTGGTCTACTTTGTATCTTGCCCGGGACTCCGCCAAATCCTCTCAAAAGAAGGTCTTTGAGGTCCCAGCCACAGCAGTACACTGCTAAAAATCCCAGGTCGTGAATGTGAAAATCGGCATTTTCATGAGCTTCCTTGATTTCAGCTGGATAAAGTTTGTTTAGCCAATATTTCTCTGTGATTTTATCTGAAATAAAGTTGCGCAAACCCTGCAAGCTATAGCTCATATTGGCATTCTCACGAACGTACCAAGTATCTTCGCCAATATAGTCGTCCATCAGCGTTTCGGTGTCCATCAAACGGATCTTGCGTAGTTCCTCATGTTGCTTACGATAAACAATATAAGCCTTGGCTGTCTCTTCAAAGACTGAGTCCATCAAAACATGCTCTACAACATTTTGGATTTTTTCTACTTCTGGTAAATGATCCGCATCGTATTGTTTATGAAGATGCTCGGTAACTTTATTTGTTAGTTTTTCAGCAATCGACCGACCGAACTCACCTGTCACTTCCCCTGCCTTGCATATAGCCTTGGTAATCTTTTCTTGCTCAAATTTGACAATTTTGCCATCTCTCTTTACAACCTTTGTGAAAGGCTTCTTTTTCAAATGTTCTTTCGACAACGATAACTGTTTTTGCTGAACCTCATCTTTGACCACCATCGCTAACCACTCCCTTCGATACCTTTATTCTGCCGCTAGGCAGATAAAAGGTTTTTATTTTTATTTAACTTTTTCTAGTTTTTCTACTTCTGTTTTGAAGCTGTCAATATCGTCAAATGATTTATAAACACTCGCAAATCTCATATAGGCAACTTCGTCAACTTCTCTAAGTTTGCTCAAAATCAGATCACCAATTATTTTACTAGGAACCTCTTTTTCACCAGAAGCATAAATTTCTTTTTCGATATCGTTCACGATAACTTCTATCTGAGGTTCCGTAACCGGTCTTTTTTCAAGAGCCTTTAGAACTCCTTTCGCCATTTTGTCCTTCGAATAGACTTCTTTTCTACCATCTTTTTTAATAACCACCAACATGGGAGCTTCTGGCCTCTCATAGGTGGTGAAGCGAAAATTGCAACTCAAACACTCCCTACGACGACGAATCGCAACTTCTCCGTCAATGTCTCTTTTTTCTAAAACCCTTAGATTGTCTGACTGACAATTAGGACAATTCATCTGATTCTCTTTTAATTTATTCCTACACAAAAACGCAATATGTGGTGTGTGTGATATATGTTAGTACGCTAGATATGTGGTGTCAAGCTTTTTCTTATCCACAATAATTAATGGCTTTTTCACGCAAAAAAATCGATTTTCCACACCTTTCTTTATCAAAAAAGGAGCTCTTTATGAACTCCTTTTTTTGTAAATATTTTGAGTTTTTGATTATTCCATTCTTTTTCTAATAAACGTCGGGATTTCCCATTCCTCATCATTCTCTTCTTCAGTCTCATCTTTTTCTGGTTCAATGGGAGGGACTCCCTTTCTAGCTTCAAAATCCAGTGGATGATGAGCTTGAATCGGATTATGAACTCCTTCAAAACCAGTAGCGATAACTGTAATACGGATCTCACCGGTAATGTTCGGGTCGATAACTGCTCCAAAGATTATATTTGCCTCAGGATCAACAGCATTGGTAATAACTTTGGCGGCTTCATCAATCTCGTACATACCGAGGTCACTGCCACCTGTTACATTGAAGAGTACCCCTTTGGCTCCGTTAATCGAAAGTTCGAGTAATGGAGAATTTATGGCTTGCTTAGCAGCCTCAATAGCTCTGTTTTCCCCACTGCCCCGCCCAATCCCCATCAATGCCGAACCGGCGTTAGACATGACAGTTTTGACGTCTGCAAAATCAACATTGATCAGGCCACTTTCTGTTATCAAATCAGAGATACCTTGTACACCCTGACGGAGAACATCATCAACTACCTGAAAAGCCTCAAGAAGCGAGGTTTTTTTGTCAACAACTTGCAGCAATCTGTCATTTGGTATGGTGATAAGAGCATCAACTTTGTCGCGCAATTCGTCAACCCCTTCTTCTGCAATTCTCTTTCTTTTCTCTCCTTCAAAGGCAAATGGTTTAGTAATAACACCAATAGTTAAAGCTCCAACCTCTTTTGAAATGTTTGCAACCACCGGAGCTGCTCCTGTGCCTGTACCACCCCCAGCACCATAAGTAATAAAGACCATATCAGCCCCTTTTAGAGCTTCGTAAACTGTTTCACTATCTTCTTCCGCTGACTTTTTGCCAACCTCAGGATCGCTTCCTGCACCCAATCCCTTTGTTAAAGATTTGCCTATATGTATTTTTTTATCTGCATGTGAAGCATGCAGTGATTGTGCGTCCGTATTGATCGCTAAAAACTCAACACCCTTAAGTCCTGCTTCAACCATTCTATTGATAGCATTGCTGCCGGAGCCACCTACCCCGACTACTCTGATACGAGCAAAGGTTTCCATGCTTGGTTTAATTTCTGCCACTTTGATGCCTCCTAAATTTCCTTTAAAAATAGTTAGGTTTAAATCGTAAATTATTGTATATATAATTTGTTCAAATGTAAAGTGTTTTTTATTTTTTGTACAAATATATTGTTCGTTATAAACTCAACATATCAGTAGCTAACAAAAAAGAACAAATAGAATTTGTTCTTTTTTGTTATTAATATATACGCCAACGTTTATGGCAAAAATGTCTTGAAAATTCCTCGGACCTTACTGATCATATCACCCGTTCTGTTTGAGCCGCTAAACCCAATCCTCTCTTCAAATGCATATAACATCAACCCTACACTAGTCGACATGGTCGGATCATATACTTTATCGGTCAACCCATTAAGAGAATGAGGCTTGCCTATTTCCACGGGTAGTTTAAAACAGTCTTTGGCCAAGACATCAATTCCTTCAAGCTTGGCTCCACCGCCAGTTAAAATAATACCAGCCGGTAACAAAACGTCTTTCTTTAATCTTTTGAGGTCATCACGAACTATCTTGAAAATCTCTTCCATTCTAGCTTCGGATATTTCTGCAATATGTCTTTTTGAGAAAACGCCCTCTTCTTTTATGTCGATGACTGATAAATCAACTTTTTCTTTTTCCGGGATATCCTTATGATAAGCATTTCCGTACTTAATCTTCACTTTTTCAGCAACGTCAACTGATGTCCGAAGGCCTATTGCGATATCATTGGTTACAGAAGACGCACCAATAGGAAAGACGTTTGTGTATAGAAGACTATCTTCTTCAAATATCGCTAGACCTGTTGTCTCAGCCCCGATATCAATGACTGCACAACCTAATTCTTTGTGTTTTTTATCTAAAACTGCTTTAGCTGAAGCTAACGGAGAAACAATTAGATCGTCTATCTTTATGCCCGCTTGAGTAACACACTTGCCTAAGGTTTTTTGTACCTGCTGAGAGAGAGTAACAATGAGGGCCTCGACTTCTACCCTCACACCCGTCATTCCAAGTGGATCTTTGACTCCTTCCTGGTTATCAATAACAAACTGCCTAGGGATAACATGTATTATCTCTTTGTTTGGAGGAACCTGAATCGCCTGAGCTGCTTCTTCGGCCCTATTAAGATCATTTTTAGTTATCTCTTGGTCAGCTCTACCAACAGCAACAACGCCTCTCGAAACTGTGGAATGAATGTGCCCACCGTTTATATTGGCATTAGCATGATCTAGTGTAAACCCACAGCTTCTTTCAGCAAGCTCAATAGCCTCAGAGATTCCGCTAACTGTTTCTTCAATTTCGGTTACAACTCCTTTTCGAAGACCAGTGACATGTGATGTGCCAACACCAATAACCTTTACGGTATCGCCCTCTTCTGGCTGACCGACAACTACACATATTTTATTAGAGCCGATGTCTAATCCTACAAAAAATTCTTCTTTTTTCGCCATGTTTTTTATACTAACCAAATCATTATATAGGGTAAATGACTAATCTTTCAAGGGGTCTTCTCATTATTTTGTCAAAATAAGGGGCTTTTTATCGGTGACATAAATTGTATGCTCAAAGTGTGCAGCTATCGAGCCATCACTCGTTTTATATGTCCAACCATCATCGTCTTGATAAACGTCGTACTCACCCATCGTAACCATTGGCTCAATAGCCAAGGTCATTCCCTCTTTTATTAGCTGTCCACTTCCTCTTTGCCCAAAATTTGGAATCAATGGATCTTCATGGATATTTTTACTAATACTGTGGCCAACCAATGATCTCACTACATTAAATCCATTTTTTTCAGTATAATTCTGGATCGCAAAACCTATATCTCCAATTGTATTTCCAACAATTGCTTCATTTATCCCTATCATCAGCGCCTCTTTCGTAATTTCTAAAAGCCTCTTGGTTTGTAGCGGGACTTCTCCAAGAGAAAAAGTAATCGCCGCATCTGTATGATACCCCTGGAAGTAAACTCCAAGATCAAGAGAAATAATATCCCCGTTTACAAGCTGGCGTTCATTTGGGATACCATGGACAACCTCGTCATTGATCGAAACACAGATTGCTGCCGGATAATTTTGATAGCCCAAAAATGATGGTTTGACTCCATATTTCAAACATAGCCTACGGGTCATATCATCTAAGTTTTTTGTAGTCATCCCAACGGTTGTCTTGGTCTTTAAATCACGAAGTATCTGCCCAAGGATTCCTCCCCCTCTTTCCATCGATTCCAGTTTGTCAAAGCTCACAACCCCAACCCTTCTTTAATATCACGGGCAACGCCTTCGATAGATTGTTCTCCGTTTATCTCAAGCAAAACCTCTCTTGTCTTGTAGTAGCTAACTAGCGGTAGAGTATTCTCTAAGAAAACCTGCATTCGATTGATGATAGTTGCTTCATTATCATCTTTTCTGATCACCGGTTTTCCTCCACAGTCAGGACACTTTGAGAGATCATATAAAGGCCGATTACATTTTTCACAAACCTTACGTATAGTTAAGCGTTTGACTACTTCTTTCTCGTCAAGATATATATAAACGACTGCATCAAGTGCACGATCGTGGTTGTGCAGAAGCATTTCATCCAGCTGTTCAGCTTGGTGAAGGTTTCTCGGGAACCCGTCAAAAACTATTCCCATCTCCGGATCGATTTGATCAATTCTCCGATCTACTTCTTTAATCAATATTTCATCCTTGACTAATGCTCCGCTTTCTAGGGTCTTTTTTATTGCTTCGTCAGATTCAGCAAGGTCTCTAACTATATCTCCACTAGAGATTACCTCAAATTTTAGGTACTTTTTTAGCTCATTTATTTGTGT